>CAXUMV010000153.1:3887-8097 GCA_964252065.1 uncultured Lichenihabitans sp. | reverse complement strand
ACTCCCGTTTCCGAAATTGGTCCGCACCGCTACACGCCGGGCAACCTGTCGCGCACGATGATCGAGGACTACACCTCGGCGGTGCGCCGCAGGGCCTGACGCCCCGCGCGGCGAGGCGCCGCAAGGGCTTGCAATGGCAGGGTTTCGGCGGGCCCGAGGCGATTGACAATCAACTTTCGCATGTCTCTTATGCGTTTCCAAGGGCCCTAAGGCTCGAGCAAGCGACGGAGGGGCGGCCGGGATGGAGAACGGGCAGGTTGCCGATTCCCAGGCTGGGGCCAGGGCGCCGATCCTGGAAATGCGCAACATCAGCAAGACCTTCCCAGGGGTCCGGGCGCTCTCGAACGTTCAGCTGACCCTGTATGCCGGCGAGGTTCATGCCCTGATGGGTGAGAACGGCGCGGGCAAGTCGACGATGATGAAGGTCCTGTCGGGCGCATACCAGGCCGATCCGGGCGGCGACATCCAGATCCTCGGCAAGAAGCTGGTCGCCAACGGGCCCCTGCAGGCGCGGGACGCAGGCGTCGCCATCATCTACCAGGAACTCGCGCTCTCGCCGAACCTGACGGTCGCCGAGAACATGTATCTCGGGCGCGAGCCCTCCAAGGGCGGCTTCATCGACCGCGACACGATGTTCACCGACTCCGCCGCCGTGCTGCAGCGGCTGGGCGCGACCTTCTCGCCGCGGACGATCGTCCAGTCCCTGTCGATCGCCGAGCGCCAGCTCGTCGAGATCGCCCGGGCCGTGCACGCCAACGCCAAGATCCTCGTCATGGACGAGCCGACCACGGCGCTGTCCTCGCGCGAGACCGACCGGCTGTTCGAGACGGTGCGCCAGCTGCGCCGGGATGGCCTGGCGATCGTCTACATCAGCCACCGCATGGCCGAGGTTTACGAGCTGTCCGACAAGGTCTCGATCCTGCGGGACGGCAACTATGTCGGCACTATCTCGCGCGACGAGATGACCCCCGAGCTGGTGGTCAAGATGATGGTCGGGCGCGACATCTCCTCCTTCTACAAGAAGGACCACCGGTTCAAGGCGAGCGCCGCGCCGGTGCTGGAAGTGACCAATCTCGGGGACGGCCGGCGGGTGCACGGCGTCAGCTTCGTGCTGCACGCGGGCGAGGTGCTGGGGCTCGCGGGGCTGGTGGGGGCCGGCCGCACGGAGCTCGCCCGGCTCCTGTTCGGCGCCGACCCGCGCGCGAGCGGCAGCGTGGTGCTGGGCGGCCGGTCGGTGGACATCCGCTCGCCCCAGCAGGCCATCAACGCGGGCCTCGTCTACCTCACCGAGGACCGCAAGGCCGAGGGCGTGCTGCTCGACATGTCCGCCAAGGACAACATCAACCTGATGATCTGCGGTAAGGACGCCAAGGGCGGCGTGCTCGACCTCAAGCGCATGATGTCGCGCGCCAGGAACGCGATCGCGGCGATGACGATCCGGGTCGCCTCGCCGGACACCACCGTGGGCTCGCTGTCGGGCGGCAACCAGCAGAAGTGCCTGCTCTCGCGGCTGCTGGAGACCAAGCCCCTCGTGCTCATCCTCGACGAGCCCACCCGCGGCGTCGACGTCGGGGCGAAGTCCGAGATCTACCGGATCATCGACGACCTCGCCAAGGCGGGGGCCGGCATCCTGGTGATCTCCTCCGAGCTGCCCGAGGTGGTCGGCATCGCCGACCGGGTGATCGTCATGCGCGAGGGCCATCTCGAGGGCGAGCTCGAGGGCGAGGCCATCGACCAGGAAGCCATCATCGCGCTCGCGACCGCTGCGAAATCGCAGATCACCAAGGCCGCGGCTTGAGGGCGGCGACCGGCCTCATCCGAACCACCTCCGCCCACCGCCCCGCGCCACAGCCTTGAGGGTCGCGTCCATGTCAACGGCAACTCCGACCCAGCCCTCCGCCGCCGCGGTTCCCGCCAAGCAACGCATGCAGGCGTTCTGGCGCTCGGTCGGCATGCTGCCGATCCTGGTCCTGATCTGCGTCATGTTCCAGTTCCTGAGCGGGCTGTCGGAGACGGGCAACATGTCCGACGCCTTCCAGAACGGGCGGTTCATGTCGGGCCTCAACCTGGCGACCGTGGCCCAGCAGGCGGCGGTCAACACC
Organism: uncultured Lichenihabitans sp.; assembly: GCA_964252065.1. Lineage (GTDB taxonomy): Bacteria > Pseudomonadota > Alphaproteobacteria > Rhizobiales > Beijerinckiaceae > Lichenihabitans. Next base: position 5,995 of record CAXUMV010000153.1, on the reverse strand, counting down.
GTGCTCGCGGCCGGCATGACCTTCGTGATCCTGACCGGCGGCATCGACCTGTCGGTCGGCTCGATCCTCGCCGTCAGCGCCATGGCGGCCCTGATCGTCTCCAACAGCGCCGGCATGCTCGGCATTCCGGCGGCGCTCGCCACGGGCCTCGTCTTCGGCCTCCTCAACGGCGCGCTGATCGCGGCCATCCGGCTTCCCCCCTTCATCGTCACGCTCGGCTCGCTGACCGCGGTGCGCGGCATCGCGCGGCTGCTCGGCAACGACACGACGGTGTTCAACCCCAACCTGCCCTTCGCGGCCATCGGCAATGGCGGGTTCCTGATCCCGGGCACGGGCTTCGTGCTCTCCTGGCTCGTGGTCATCGCGATCGTGGTGATCGTCGCCTCCTGGTTCATCCTGCGCCGCACGGTGCTCGGCGTGCACATCTATGCGGTGGGCGGCAACGCGGACGCCGCGCGCCTCTCGGGCATCAAGGTCTGGCAGGTGCTGCTGTTCGTGTACGGCGCCTCGGGCCTCCTGTCGGGGCTCGGCGGGGTCATGCAGTCCGCCCGCCTCTACGCCGCCAACGGCCTCCAGCTCGGCACGAGCTACGAGCTCGACGCCATCGCGGCCGTGATCCTGGGCGGCACGAGCTTCGTGGGGGGCGTCGGCTCCATCGTGGGGACGCTGATCGGCGCGCTGATCATCGCCGTCCTGGCCAACGGGCTGATCCTCACCGGCGTGTCGGACGTGTGGCAGTTCATCATCAAGGGCCTGGTCATCATCGGCGCCGTGGCGCTCGACCGGTACCGCTCGAAGGGCGGCGCCCGCACCTGACCGGACCCCATCCGCAAAGGCCGGCGCGCCCCGGCCTTTCTCCCCGATCCGGGCTCCCCCGTGGGCCCGGCCTCCTCGAACCCGGGACCCCGTCCCGGGATCGTCGTCTCAGACATACCCCAAGGGAGTCGACCATGATCAAGAAAGCACTGCTCACGACGGCGGCGGTCCTCGCCATGACCGGCGCGGCCCCCGCCAAGGAGCTCAAGTCCATCGGCATCTCGCTCGGCTCGCTCGGCAACCCGTTCTTCATCGCCCTGTCAAAGGGCGCCGAGTTCGAGGCCAAGAAGACCAGCCCGAACGTCAAGGTGCAGACGGTCGGCTACGACTACGATCTCGGCAAGCAGGTGACCCAGATCGACAACTTCATCGCCTCGGGGGTCGACCTCATCCTGCTCAACCCCGGTGACCCCAAGGCCCTCAAGCCCGCCATCGCAAAGGCCCAGGCGGCCGGCATCACGGTGGTCGCGGTCGACACCTACGCCGACGGGTCGGATGCGGCGGTCACCACCGACAACGTCCAGGCCGGCCAGATCGCCTGCCAGTACATCGTCGACAAGCTCGCCGGCAAAGGCAACGTCATCATCGAGAACGGGCCGCAGGTGTCCTCGGTCATCGACCGGGTGAACGGCTGCAAGAAGGCCCTCGAGGGCGCCGCCGGGATCAAGCTCCTGTCGAGCGACCAGGACGGCAAGGGCAACCGCGACGGCGGCCTGTCGGTCATGCAGAGCCTGCTGACGCGCTTCCAGAAGGTCGACGGCATCTTCGCGATCAACGATCCGCAGGCCATCGGCAGCGACCTTGCGGCCAAGCAGCAGAACCGCACCGGCATCGTGATCACGGCCGTCGACGGGGCGCCCGACATCGAGACGGCGCTCAAGGACGCGAACAGCCCGATGGTCCAGGCCTCCGCCAGCCAGGATCCCTACTACATGGCCCAGAAGGCCGTCGACGTCGGCGTGGACATCCTCAACGGCAAGAAGCCGGCGACGACGGTGACGCTGCTTCCCTCCAAGCTGGTCACCCGCGACAACGTCGGCGACTACAAGGGCTGGACCGCCGCCCGCTGAGCGGAGGCACCATAAGACGTTTGCCGGCCGATGCCCTTCTCCCGCTCCGCGGGAGAAGGTGGCCGATAGGCCGGATGAGGGGATCCTCAAGCTCGTGAGTCCCCTCATCCGCCCTGTCGGGCACCTTCTCCCGCCACGCGGGAGAAGGGACTGTCCGGGACCTACATCCGGCCCGAGTAGCTCGCCGCGACGTCGAGGGCGCGCTGCGCCTGGCCGAGTTCC
>CAXUMV010000153.1:0-3877 GCA_964252065.1 uncultured Lichenihabitans sp. | reverse complement strand
CGCCTCGCCGTGGCTGGCGCGCTCGAGCGCAGTGAGCTCCTCCGGGAAACCGTGCGCGTCGAGCGCGAGCGCCAGGGCGAGGGCCGTGAAGACCGGGCGCGGCGCCTCCCGCAGCCGGGGGTCCGCGCGGGCGATGCGGTAGAGGTTGACGAAGCGCTTGACGGCGCGCGGCGTCTCCCCCGCGAAGGGCGCGAGCGCCGCCAGGGTCTCGGCTTCCCGCGGCTGCCAGGGGCGTTCCAGCGACGACTGGCGCGCATCGACCTCCGCGGCCGGCTCCTCGATCGGTCCGGTCCCCTCGATCAGCGACAGGGCATAGGCGCGCCGCGCCCCGTCCGCGGCCTCCGCCACGCCGACCCGGTAGGGAACCTGGACGCAGCGCGCGAGCTGGGCCGCCGCTGCCGCGGGATCGGTCTCGCTGAACCCCGCCATCAGATGGTGGGGGCTGACCGCGGCGACCGCCGCGAGGCCGGGACCGAACAGGCTCCGGACGGCGGTCAAGACCGCGGCCGCAGCCGCGGGCGACCGCCCGTCGAGGCCATCGACAGCGACCAGGATGCGGCGGGGCGCCCCGGCGGGCGAGCCGGCCATAGCGGTCGCGAGCGCCCGGAAGAAGGCCGCGGGCGCCGAGGCCGCTGGCGTCAGCCCGGCCGGCCGCAGGGCGGCAGCAGCCCCGGCCGCTTGGCCGGTCTGGCCGGCCCGGCGCTCCGCCTCGGCGGCCGCGCGGGACGCAAGCTCCGCCTCGGCCGCGAGCGTATCGACACGGCGAGTCGCGTGGGCGATGAGGCTCGAGAGCTCCCGCCGGCGGCCCTCGAGGTCCTGTTGCAGGAGGTCGGTCCCGCGCGACACCGGCAGCACGAAGCGGGCGGCCCGCCAGAGATTGCGCAGCAACAGCACCACAGCGAGCACGAGCAACCCGGTCTCGATCGGCCCCAGCCAGGAAAGATGCGCCTGCACCCAGTCGGCGCCCTGCGCCGCGCCCTCCCCGGTGCCGCGCAGGGAGGCGGTCCAGCCCGCCTGGTTGGCGCGCACGAGGCCGCAGCCCCAGGCCAGCACCAGCAGCACGATCGCGCCCACGATCAGGCGGGTCTGGCCCCTGTAGGCATAGAGGGCGCGCAACGCGAGGCCGGTCTGCGACAGGCCGCCCGTGGCACCGTCCGCGGCGTGGCGGACCAGATCCTTGTAGGTCGCGACGGGATCGGCGACGTCGAAGCCGAACCCGCCCAGGATGCCCTCGAGCCGGCTCCGCTTGGCGCGCGCATAGCTGTCGACGCGCGAGCCGGGCGTCTCGAGGACGGTTTCGGCGAGCCGCGCGTCGCGTCCGCCGAGCGCCTCCAGCGCCTGGCGTCCCGCCTCGAGCCGGCCGCGCGCCTCGTCCAGCGCCGCGCCGGCCGCCCGGGCCGCCTCGGCCGGGTCCGCGCCGGCATGACGCAGCTCGGCGGCGAGCACCGGGCTGGTCGCGGCGAGCCGGTCGAACACGGCCCCGCCCAGGAGGGCCGCCGGATCACCGTCCCCGCTGGCGTCCACGCGCACCACCAGGAGCTCGGCGACGAACGGGGTCGCAAGGCCCGCCTCGGCGGCGGCGGCGGCCAGCTGCTCGGCCGCGGCCACCACGCCGTCGAGCATCCGCGTCTTGCCGGCGCCGGGCGCGCCGAAGAGGCCGATGCAGAACGGGGTCTCGACAGTCTTGTGCAGGATCAGCTCGGCCAGGAGAGGCGCCCCCGCCTCGCGGCCGGCCGCCCCCTCGGGGGTGCCGGCGTCGGCCGCAAAGAGCGGGCGGGCGTTCTTCACCTCCTGGTCCGCCGCGGTCGCAAGCTCGACCGCCGTCGCGCGGAACGTGCCATCCATCGAGTTCAAGCCGTCACCTCTCCTGCCTGGCGAGGCGACGCCGATCCGGCCGGGGCGCCGCCTTGTGCGCCTGCAGGTCGCCTGTTACCTGTCGCCCGTCCGGTTGCCGTGCCGGCCTCCCCAACCCGAAGAGCTCGCGTCCATGGCCGCCCGTCATTTCATCTATCACATGCAAGGACTGACCAAGGCGTATCCCGGCGGCAAGAAGGTCTTGGAAAACGTCCATCTGTCCTTCTATCCCGACGCCAAGATCGGCGTGCTGGGCGTCAACGGCTCGGGCAAGTCGACGCTGCTGCGAATCATGGCCGGCCTCGATAAGGAGTTCACCGGTGACGGATTTGTGGCCGAGGGCGCCCGGGTCGGCTATCTCCCGCAGGAACCCCACCTCGACCCCGCGCTCGACGTGCGCGGCAACGCGATGCTGGGCGTCGCGGCCAAGCAGGCCATCCTCGACCGCTACAACGAACTGGCGATGAACTACGCCGACGAGACGGCCGACGAGATGACGCGGCTGCAGGACGAGATCGAGGCCCAGGGCCTGTGGGATCTCGACTCGCAGGTCAGCCAGGCCATGGAGGCGCTCGGCTGCCCGCCGGACGACGCCGATGTCGAGAGCCTGTCGGGCGGCGAGCGGCGGCGCGTCGCGCTGTGCCGGCTGCTGCTCGAAAAGCCCGAGCTGCTGCTGCTGGACGAGCCGACCAACCATCTCGACGCCGAGACGGTCAGCTGGCTCGAGGGCCACCTGCGTGCCTATCCGGGCGCCATCCTGATCGTCACCCACGACCGCTACTTCCTCGACAACGTGACGGGCTGGATCCTCGAGCTCGACCGGGGCCGGGGCATTCCCTACGAGGGGAACTACTCGTCCTGGCTCGGGCAGAAGCAGAAGCGCCTCGCCCAGGAAGGGCGCGAGGAGGAGTCCCGCCAGCGCGCCATCGAGGCCGAGAGCGAGTGGATCGCCGCCTCGCCCAAGGCCCGGCAGGCCAAGTCCAAGGCCCGCGTGCAGCGCTACGACGATCTCGTGGCCAAGCAGAACGACAAGGCCCCGAGCAGCGCCCAGATCGTCATTCCGGTCGCCGAGCGCCTCGGCCAGAACGTCGTGGACTTTTCGGGCCTCTCGAAGGCGTTCGGGGACCGGCTGCTGATCGACAAGCTGTCCTTCAAGCTGCCGCCGGGCGGCATCGTGGGGGTGATCGGCCCCAACGGGGCGGGCAAGACCACCCTGTTCCGCATGCTGACCGGGCAGGAGGCGCCCGATGCGGGCACCATCGCGGTGGGGGAGTCTGTCCAGCTCGGCTATGTGGACCAGAGCCGCGACACGCTCGACGACAAGAAGACCGTCTGGGAGGAGGTCTCGGGCGGGCAGGACGTGATCTATCTCGGCAAGCGGGAGATCAACTCGCGCGCCTATTGCGGGGCCTTCAACTTCAAGGGCGCGGACCAGCAGAAGAAGGTCGGCATGCTCTCGGGCGGCGAGCGCAACCGCGTGCACCTCGCCAAGATGCTGAAGACGGGCGCGAACCTCCTGCTGCTCGACGAGCCGACCAACGACCTCGACGTCGACACGCTTCGCGCGCTCGAAGAAGCGCTGCAGGATTTTGCGGGCTGCGCGGTGATCATCAGCCACGACCGCTTCTTCCTCGACCGCATCGCGACCCACATGCTGGCCTTCGAGGGCGACAGCCACGTGGAATGGTTCGAGGGCAACTTCGCCGACTACGAGGAGGACAAGAAGCGCCGCCTCGGCATCGACAGCGTGATCCCGCACCGGCTCAAGTACAAGAAGTTCGCCCGCTAGAGCGCTCCGGGCGGGCCTGATGGCGTTCGCGATCAAGGCCGGGATCGTCGATCCCCGGGCGAGGACGCTCTCGTTCGCGGGGCAGAAGACGATGTACGGCGGCAAGGCCATCGCGGCGGGCGACCGGGCGTTCGTCTTCGCGAGCGAGAACGAGGGCGGCCCGGGCCTCGTTGCTGCGGCCGTGGTCACCTCCGCGGAGGCGGTCGCCAGGACCCCGGGCCTCGTCCGCCAGAC
>CAXUMV010000152.1:5662-8097 GCA_964252065.1 uncultured Lichenihabitans sp. | reverse complement strand
CGCGACGCCTGCCGCGTCAGCTGCCGCGGTAGGTGCTGTAGCCGTAGGGCGCGAGCAGCAGCGGGATGTGCAGGTGCCCCGGCTCGGCCGTCACCGTGAAGCGGATCGTGATCCGGTCGTAGAAGCCCGGATCGGCCGCGCCCTTGCGCCAGGCCTCGACCGCGAAGGTGAGCTCGTAGATGCCGGGCGTCATGGCGGAGCCCTCGAGCAGGGGCGCGTCGCAGCGCCCGTCGGCGTTGGTGAGGCGCTCGGCGAGCACCGCCGGCTCGCCCGCACGGCGGAGCGCCAGACCCATGCCGGCCGCGGGCCGGCCGCTCGCCGTGTCGAGCACGTGCACCGTCAAAAAATCCCGCTCGGCCATCGTCCATACCCCTTGCCGCGACCATCGCCGGCACGGCCGGCCGACGCAAGCATGACCGGCTGTCAACCGGAGACAGCCGTGAGGCGGAGAGCCACCGAGGGTGCGGGTGTCGCTTTACAGCTTCACCGGCTAAACCGCTGACGGCTATACGGCATGAGGACTGATACCACGCTGCATCGAGGACACCGGTGTCGAACGCCGATGTCGTCTTTGCGAGCGGAGCGACGCAATCCAGGTCTCAGGCATCCGCACCGTCGCTGGATCGCCACGGCGCTGACGCGCCTCGCGATGACGTACCGGGAGAGCTGGCGGCTACACCTTCGGCATCGACCAGGCCGCTTCCTCGCCCTCAGCCTCCGATATTGAACGCCGCGAGCGCCGCCATGTTGACGATGTCGCTGTCCTTGGCGCCCAGCGGCACGATCTGGACCGGGCGGTCGAGGCCGACGATCAGGGGACCGATCAGCGTCGCGCCGCCGAGCTCCTGCAGCATGTGGGTCGAGATCGAGGCCGAATGGAAGGCCGGCATCACCAGAACGTTGGCGGTGTCGGACAGGCGGCAGAACGGGTAGGCGGCCATGCGCTCGCGGTTCAGCGCCACGTCGGCCGCCATCTCGCCGTCGTACTCGAAATCGACATGCCGCTCGTCGAGCAGACGCACGGCCTGCTTGACATGCTCGGTCCTCTCGCCCGGGGGATGCCCGAAAGTCGAGAAGGCCAGCAGGGCGACGCGCGGCTCGTAGCCGAGCCGGCGGGCGACGCCGGCCGCCTCGACCGCGATGGCCGCGAGATCGGCCGCGCCCGGCATCTCGGTGATGGCGGTGTCGGCCACCAGCACCGTGCGCCCGCGCGCCAGCATCAGCGACACCCCCATCAGGCGGTGGCCGGGCTTGGCGTCGACGACGCGCATGACCTCCTGGAGCGCCACCGAGAAGTTGCGGGTCACGCCCGTCACCATGGCGTCGGCGTCCCCGTTGGCGATCATGGCCGCAGCGAAATGGTTGCGGTCCTGGTTGATCAGGCGCTGGCAGTCGCGCAGCAGGTAGCCCTGCCGCTGCAGCCGCTGGTAGAGGAACTGGGCGTAGGTCGAGTTGCGCCGCGACAGGGCGGCGTTGTGGATCTCGATGTTCTTGTCCGAGAGATCGGCGCCCGCGCCCTCTGCGGAGGCCCTGATGCGCTCCTCGCGCCCGACCAGCACGGCGGTGCCGAGCCCGCTGTTGACGAAGGACAGCGCCGCCCGGATCACCTGCTCCTCCTCGCCCTCGGCGAAGACGACCCGCTTGGGAAAGCGCCGCACGCGCTCCATGATACGCTGGAGGGCGCCCGCCACGGGGTCGCGGCGCGCCGAAAGCTGTGCCCCGTAGGCCGCCATGTCGACGATCGGCCGCCGGGCGACGCCGGTCTCCATGGCGGCGCGCGCCACCGCGGCCGGCACCACGGTGATCAGGCGCGGGTCGAAGGGCACGGGGATGATGTAGTCGCGCCCGAAGCGCGGCCGCGCGCCGTCGTAGGCGGCCGCCACCTCGTCCGGCACGTCCTCGCGGGCGAGCGCGGCGAGCGCGTGGGTCGCGGCGATCTTCATCTCCATGTTGATGGTGGTCGCCCGCACGTCCAGCGCGCCCCGGAAGATGTAGGGAAAGCCGAGCACGTTGTTGACCTGGTTGGGATAGTCCGACCGGCCGGTGGCGATGATGACGTCCGGGCGCACCGCCTGGGCCTCCTCGGGCGTGATCTCGGGGTCGGGGTTGGCCATGGCGAAGATGATCGGGTCGGGCGCCATGGCGGCCACCATGTCGGCCGTCAGGGCGCCCTTGGCCGAGAGGCCGAAGAAGATGTCCGCGCCCTCCATGGCGTCCGCCAGGGTGCGCTTGTCGGTGTGCACCGCGTGGGCGGACTTCCACTGGTTCATGCCCGCCGTGCGGCCCTGGTAGACCACGCCCTTGGTGTCACACAGCAGCACGTTGTGGGGCGCGAACCCCATGGCCTTGATGAGGTCGAGGCAGGCGATGCCGGCCGCCCCGGCGCCGTTGCACACGAGCTTGGTCTCGCGGATGTCGCGGCCCGTCAGCCGGAT
>CAXUMV010000152.1:4512-5652 GCA_964252065.1 uncultured Lichenihabitans sp. | reverse complement strand
GAGGGGCCGAGATAGCGCACGGCGGCGATGAAGGCGTCCGGATCCTCGGTGTCGACCTCGAGGTCGATGGAGTCGATGTCGGCGAAGCGCTTGAACAGCACCGCCTTGCCCTCCATCACGGGCTTGCTGGCCAGCGCCCCGAGATTGCCGAGCCCCAGGATCGCCGTGCCGTTCGAGATCACGGCCACCATGTTGCCGCGCGAGGTGTAGTCGAAGGCCTTGGAGGGGTCCTCGGCGATGGCCTTGACCGGCACCGCGACGCCGGGCGAGTAGGCCAGCGACAGGTCGCGCTGGGTCGCCATCGGCTTGGTCGGGATGATCTCGAGCTTGCCGGGCCGGCCCTTGGCGTGGAACTGCAGCGCCTCCTGGTCGGTGATCGTCGGGCGCTTGGGACGCTTGGGGGTCAGGTCGTTCATTGGGGCGTGCCTCGGGACCCGGATCTTGCCGCCCGGGCGGTCTCCCATAGATCACGGGGCCCGGGGCTTCACAAGCAAGCGCGACGCGGCTCCCATGGGTCCGGGTCGCGGACTCCTAGCGCCGCAGTTCGGGCCGGGACGCCTTGTCGATGGCCGTGAGTTCCTTGCGCACGCTGCCGGCCATCCGTCCCGATGCGGCGATGGCGGCGAAATTATCCGCCGTGTAGGGCCAGGAGCGCGAGCCGTTGAAGACCTTGAGGCCGGTCGGGGTCATCACCGCGTCGCCGGGCGCGAGGGTCTTGTCCGTGTAGATGGTGATGCCCTTGAGCGAGGCGACGTCGTAGCGCTGGGCGCCGCCGGGCGAGGGGCGCCGGTGGGAGCGATGGGGGCGCACGGTCAGCGGCGGGCTGTCGGGCTGCACCCAGTCCGGCTGCGGCAGTGGACCCGCGCGGCCGAACGCGTTGCCGAACAGCTCGAGAAAGCCCTGCGCCTGCGCCATCCCGGCGCCGCCGCAGACAAGCGCGGCCACCACCGTGAGACGCACGGTCCGGGCGAGCTTCGGCACCGACTTCGCAAACCCGTGCACCCCGAAAGCCTCCGCTCGATCCTGACGGGCCAGCCGCCGGTCCCCGTCTTCATAATGTGGAAAGGATCGGACAGGCAACGGCCCGCCCCGGGGTTTTGCTCCCGGTCCCGGGCCGGAAATCCGTCGATCGGAAAGGAC
>CAXUMV010000152.1:0-4502 GCA_964252065.1 uncultured Lichenihabitans sp. | reverse complement strand
GGTGAATAAGCGGCTCCCGCGCGGATGCGCCAGGGGCGCCCTTTTGCTAGTCCTCGGCCCGATGCTCGAGACTGCCGTTCCTTCCGCCGGGCCCGGCGGGTCCGACGCGCCTTTGCGCCAGGAGGAGGCGCGCGTCACCCCGATGATGGCGCAGTACCTCAGCGTCAAGGCCGACCATCCGGACTGCCTGCTGTTCTACCGCATGGGCGATTTCTACGAGCTGTTCCTCACCGACGCCGAGATCGCGGCCCGCGCCCTCAACATCGTGCTGACCAAGCGCGGCAAGCACGAGGGCGCCGACATCCCCATGTGCGGGGTGCCGGTCGAGCGGAGCGACGACTACCTGCACCGGCTCATCGCGCTCGGCCACCGGGTCGCGGTCTGCGAGCAGACCGAGGACCCGGCCGAGGCCAGGAAGCGGGGCAGCAAGGCGGTGGTCCGTAGAGCCGTCGTCCGCCTCGTCACGCCCGGCACGCTGACCGAGGACGGGCTGCTCGAGCCTGGCCGCGCCAACCTCCTGATGGCGCTGAGCCGCGCCAGGGGGGACGACGCCCGCCGGCTCTACGGCTTTGCGGCCCTCGACATCTCGACCGGGGCGTTCCTGGTCGGCGACTGCGAGGAGGCGGGGCTTGCGGCCCTGCTGGCCCGGCACGAGCCGGCCGAGATCGTGCTGCCGGACGCGCTGCATTGGGAGGACGCGGTCCGGGCGGCGCTCGAGGGCAGCCGCGCCGCCGTCACCCTGGTCGGGCGCGACTTCGCCGACGCGGCGCTCGCCGAGCGTCAGCTGCGGGACTGGTTCGGGGTCGAGACGCTCGAGGGGTTCGGATCATTCAGCCCGGCCGAGACGGCGGCCGCTGCCGCGGCGGTTGCCTATGTGGCCCGCACGCAGGTCGGCGCGCGGCCGCAGCTGCGGCCCCCCGCGCGCCTCGGGCGCGGCGCCGCGATGGAGATCGATGCCGCGACGCGCGCCAATCTCGAGCTGACCCGCACCCTCAGCGGCGAACGGGCGGGCTCGCTGCTGGCGACCATCGACGGGACGGTCACGGCCGCCGGCGGGCGGCTGCTCGCCGAGCGGCTCGCCGGACCCCTGACCGACGTGCTGGCCATTGCGGCCCGGCAGGCCGCGGTCGCCTTCGCGCAGGGCGCCCACCCGCTGCGCGCCGGCCTGCGCGGCCTGCTCAAGGGCGCGCCCGACATGCCGCGCGCCCTGGCGCGGCTCTCGCTCGACCGGGGCGGCCCCCGGGACCTGGCCGCCATCCGCGACGGCCTCCGGGCGGCCGAGGCCGTGGCGGCGCGCCTGCGCGAGGAGCCCGATCTGCCGGACGATCTCGCGGCGGCCGCGGCGGCCGCCGGCGCCGTGGACTCCGCGCTGGCGCATCTCCTGGCCGACGCCCTCGGGGAGACCCTGCCTTTGCAGCGGCGCGACGGGCAGTTCGTCGCCGCCGGCTACGATGCGGAGATCGACGAGACCCGCGCCCTGCGCGACGATGCCCGCGCGGTCATCGCCGGCCTGCAGGCCCGCTACGCGGACACGACAGGCGTCAAGGCGCTGCGCATCAAGCACAACAACTTCCTGGGCTTCTTCATCGAGACGCCGCAGGCGCTCGGCGAACAATGGCTGAAGCCGCCGATGAGCGAGCTGTTCATCCATCGCCAGACCATGGCGGGCGCCATGCGGTTCTCGACCGCCGAGCTCGGCGCGCTCGCAAGCCGCATCGCCTCGGCGGCCGACCGGGTGCTGGCCCGCGAACTCGTCGTCTTCGACGCCCTGGCGGCCGCGGTGCTCGCGGCCTCGCCCGCCATCCGGGCCGTCGCGGACGCGCTCGCGGCGGTCGACGTGACCTTCGCGCTCGGCGAGATCGCCGCCACCCGGGGCTGGACGCGGCCGACGGTGGAGAACAGCCTCGCCTTCCGCATCGAGGGCGGCCGGCACCCGGTGGTCGAGGCCGCGCTCAGGGGCCGAGGCGGCAGCTTCGTCGCCAACGACTGCGACCTGTCGGGCCCCGAGACCCGCAAGGGCGGCGCGGGCGGGCGGATCGCGGTGGTCACGGGCCCCAACATGGCCGGCAAGTCGACCTTTCTGCGCCAGAACGCCATCATCGCGATCCTGGCCCAGATGGGCTCCTTCGTGCCCGCCGCGGCGGCGCGGATCGGTGTGGTGGACCGGCTGTTCAGCCGCGTGGGCGCCGCCGACGACCTCGCGCGCGGGCGCTCGACCTTCATGGTCGAGATGGTGGAGGCGGCCGCGATCCTGAACCAGGCGGGGCCGCGCTCGCTCGTGATCCTGGACGAGCTCGGACGCGGCACCGCCACCTTCGACGGCCTGTCGATCGCCTGGGCGGCGGTCGAGCACCTGCACGACACCAACCGGGCGCGGGGACTGTTCGCGACCCATTTCCACGAGCTGACGCGGCTGACCCGGCGCCTGCCGCGCCTCGTGACCCTCACCATGCGGGTGACCGACTGGAACGGCGAGGTGATCTTCCTGCACGAGGTGATGCCGGGCACGGCCGACCGCTCCTACGGCATCCAGGTCGCCCGGCTCGCCGGGCTGCCGCCCGCCGCCATCGCCCGGGCGCGGGTGCTCCTGGCGGAGCTCGAGGCCTCGGCCCGCACCCCGCCCCCCGCCCCCCCCGACGACCTGCCGCTGTTCTCGGCGGCCCCGGCCGAGCCCACGCCGCCCCCCGCCGCGCCGGACCCCACCCTCGCCGCGCTCGACGCCCTCGACCCCGACGACCTCACCCCCCGCGACGCGCTCGAGGCGCTCTATGCGCTGAAGCGCAGCCGGACGGGAGGGCTGGGCTGAACGCTCGCCGGTCGGTCTGGTCCGCATGCCGGGAGGCCCCGGTTCATACCAGGCTGCATCGAGAACCACCGGCGCCAATCGCCGATGTCGTCTTCGCGAGCGCGAGCGAAGCGATCCAGGGTCGGGCCTCGGCACCGGAGGATGGATCGCCGCGGCGCTTGGTGCCTCACGATGACGGCTGCGGGATTCCTCCCCGAGGTCAGACCGGGGACGGGTTGCGCTCCGCAAAGCCCGCCTGGTGCCAGTAGGGGTAGGCCGGCGGCCTCGCGCTCGCGGCATCGAGCCGCTCGATCTGGGCGGGCGTCAGGGTCCAGCCGACCGCGCCGAGGTTCTGGCGCAGCTGCTCCTCGTTGCGGGCGCCCACGATGACGGTCGACACGGTCGGACGGCTCAGCACCCAGGCGAGCGCCACCTGCGGCACGCTCTTGCCGGTCTCGGCCGCGACCGCATCAAGCGCGTCCACGACCTTGTAGACATAGTCGTCCTCGAGCGGGGGTCCCGCCTCGGCGGTCTTGTGCAGGCGGCTCGTCTCGGGCAGCGGCTGGCCGCGCCTGATCTTGCCGGTGAGCCGGCCCCAGCCGAGCGGGCTCCACACCACCGCCCCGAGCCCCTGGTCGAGCCCGAGCGGCATCAGCTCCCACTCGTAGTCGCGGCCGACGAGCGAGTAATAGGTCTGGTTGGCGACGTAGCGCGGAAAGCCGTAGCGGTCGGCTGCGGCCAGCGACTTCATGACGTGCCAGCCGGAGAAGTTGGAGACCCCGACATAGCGGATCTTGCCCTGGCGGACGAGCACGTCGAGCGTCGACAGGACCTCCTCCACCGGCGTCCTGGCATCGAACCCGTGCAGCTGGAAGAGGTCGATGTAGTCGGTGCCCAGGCGCTTGAGCTGCGCCTCGACGGTCCTGATCAGGTGATAGCGGGAGGAGCCGACCGCGTTGGGCGCCGTGCCGGCCCGGAAGGTCGCCTTGGTCGAGATGATGAGGCCGTCGCGCGGACGGCCCTCGATGGCCTTGCCCAGCACCTCCTCGGCGCCGCCGCCGGAATAGATGTCGGCGGTGTCGAACATGGTCAGCCCGGCATCGAGGCAGATGTCGATCAGCCTGCGGGCCTCCGCGACGTCGGTCGACCCCCAGGCCTGGAAGAACTCACCCCTGCCCGCGAAGGTGCCCGTGCCGAAACTCAGGGCCGGGACCGTGAAGCCGGATGCGCCAAGCCGTCGGTAGTCCATGGTTCATTCCTTCCAAGATGCGAGGCGAGAGATTGCGCGCCGGGGACCCGGGAGGCAAGGCGCGGTCCTTGCTTGCGGGACGGCCGGATGCCGAAGGACCCCACGACATGCGCTACTCGCTCGGCTGCAGCCTGTCCTACACGATCAAGACCGATACGCTGTTCATCTTCAATCTCGAGATCGCGCAGCTCAAGGCCCACACGATCCTGAGCGAGAGCCTGGTGCTCACCCCCGACGTCCCGCGACGCACCTACGTCACGCCCGACCTGCGCAACCGCTACCTCGGGGTGAGCGTGCCCCAGGGCACCTTCGCGCTCGAGTACCAGGCGGAGGTCGAGCTCGAGGTGTTCCGGGCGGATCCGGCGACGGTCAACGAGACGCCGGTCTGGGCCCTGCCGCTCGACATCCTGCCCTTCCTGCTGCCGAGCCGCTTCGTCTCCTCCGACCGGCTGACGCCGTTCGCGCAGG
>CAXUMV010000151.1:5393-8151 GCA_964252065.1 uncultured Lichenihabitans sp. | reverse complement strand
GATCAGCCAGACCCTGGACGTCCCCGCCCGGCCGGCCCTCACCCTCAGCGGCAAGTCGACCTGGGACGAGGGATTCAAGACCATTACGGCCGATTTCGCGCGGCTCAACGAAGCGCTCGCCAAGGCCAAGATCACGGCGACCGCCCACCCACTGGCCGTGTTCACCGAAACCGACGACAACGGCTTCAGCTTCTCGGCCGAAATCCCGCTCGACGCCGCCCCGCCGGCCGGCCTCGACCTGCCGGCCGACATCAAGCTTGGCGAGACCCCGAGCGGCAAGGCGATGCGCTTCCAGCACCGCGGCTCCTACGAGGAGATCGACTCGACCTACGAGGCCATCACGGCCTATCTCGACGAGAAGGGGCTCGAGGCGCGCAACCTCTTCGCCGAGGACTACCTCAACCAAGTCAAGACGCCCGACGACAGCGCCCTCGAGATCGACATCTACGTGTTCCTGAAATGAGGGTGGGCCGTGCGGCGGTCCTGCTGCTGCTCGGCCTGCCGGTCCTCGGCTGCACGGGCGGGCCGGAGCTGACAGGTCCCCCGCGCGCCACGCGCCGCCTCGAGGTCGACGGCGCGCAGGCGAGCGCCTGGGTGAGCCGCTACCGCCGCGACCACGGCCTGCCCGAGGTCACCCGCGATCCCGCGCTCGAGGCGGTCGCACAGGCGCAGGCCGACGCCATGGCTTCGGCCAACGAGCTCAGCCACACCGTGGCCGGTCCCCTGCCGGCCCGGCTCGCGGCGGCGGGGCGCGACGAGCATGCCGCGGCCGAGAACGTGTCGGCCGGCTACGGCACCCTGGAGGCGGCGCTCGGCGGTTGGCAGCGCTCCCCCGAGCACAACCGGAACCTTCTCTTCGCGCCCATCCGGCACATCGGCATCGCGGGTGCGGCCGCACCCGGCACCCGCTACGGGACCTTCTGGGCCCTGGTCATGACGGACTGACCGGCGACAGGTGAGGCCCTTCGCCCGCGCCGCGGGAGAAGGTGGCCGACAAGCCGGATGAGGGGAACCTCAGGCCGTAAGACCACGCCGCATCACGAAACGGCGCCGATCGCCCATGTCGTCGTCGCGAGCGAAGCGTGCTGATCCATGGCCGGGCAGCCCCACCGTGGATCGCCACGGCGTTTCGTGCCTTGCGATGACGACACCAGTGTGAGTCCCCTCATCCGGCCTGTCGGCCACCTTCTCCCGCGGGCGGGAGGAGGGCTCTATCCTGCATCCTTCTACCCTTCGCCTTTCAGTGCTTTTTCTTCTTGTCGAAAGGGTTGTCGCCCTGGCGCATCGACAGGCGGATCGGGACGCCCGGCAGGTCGAAGCTTTGGCGCAGGCCATGCACGAGGAAGCGCTGGTAGGAGGTCGGCAGATCGCGGAGCTGGTTGCCGAACAGCGCGAAGGTCGGCGGCCGCGCCTTGGGCTGGGTGATGTAGCGCAGCTTGACCCGCCGGCCGCTGACCGCCGGGGGCGGGGTGGCGTCCACCGTGGCGGCCAGCCAGCGGTTCAGCTTGCCGGTCGACACCCGCTTGTTCCACACCGTGTGGACCCGGACCACCGCCTCCATCAGCTTGTCGATCCCCTGCCCCAGCATCCCGGACAGCGGCACGACCGGGGCGCCCTTGAGCTGCGGCAGCATCCGATCGGCCTCCTCACGCAGCTCGGACAGCCGCGCGCCGCGGGACTCGATGAGGTCCCACTTGTTGAGGCCGAACACGAGGCCGCGACCTTCGCGCTCCACGAGGTCGGCGATGGTGAGGTCCTGCTTCTCGAACGGGATCGTGGCGTCGAGCAGCACGATCACCACCTCGGCGAAGCGGGCGGCCCGCAGGGCATCGGCCGCGGCGAGCTTCTCGAGCTTGTCCTCGATGCGGGCGCGCTTGCGCAGCCCGGCGGTGTCGAAGATCTTGAACTCGCGCCCGCGCCAGCCGACGTCGAGCCCGATGGCGTCGCGCGTGATGCCGGGCTCGGGCCCGACCAGCAGGCGGTCCTCCCCCAGCAGGCGGTTCAGGAGCGTCGACTTGCCCGCGTTCGGCCGCCCCACGATCGCGATGTTCAGCGGCTTGGTGGGGTCGAGTTCGCTGCCGTCCTCCTCGTCATCGAAGACGAGGGGTCCGGCGGGAGCGGTCTCGGCCGGCGCCACGTCCTCGGCAGTCGCCTCGGGCAGCGCCGCCAGCAGCCGCTCGTAGAGCTCGGCGAAGCCGTCGCCGTGCTCGGCCGAGAGCGGCACGGGGTCGCCGAGCCCGAGGTCGAAGGCCTCCACGGCGCCGGCCTGCCCGGTGCGGCCCTCGGCCTTGTTGGCGATCAGGATCAGCGGCTTGCCGGCGCGGCGCACCAGGGCGGCGAAATGGCGGTCGATCGGCGTCAGGCCGCTGCGCGCGTCGATCATGAAGAAGATCGCGTCCGCGGTGGCGACCGCCGCCTCGGTCTGGGCCCGCATGCGCCCCGTCAGCGAGGCCCGGTCGCTTTCCTCGAGCCCGGCCGTGTCGACGATCGTGAAGCGGAGGTCGCCGAGGCTCGCCTCGCCCTCTCGTCGGTCGCGCGTCACGCCGGGCCGGTCGTCCACCAGGGCAAGCCTGCGGCCGACGAGCCGGTTGAACAGCGTCGACTTCCCGACGTTGGGCCGGCCGATGATCGCGACCGAGAACGGCGTCATTTCGCCGGATCGGCCGCCGGCGGGGAGGCCGGATCGGACGCGGGGGGCACGGCGGCCGGCGGCGAGGGCGGCGCCGCAGGGGCGGGCGCCTCCCCGGCGCCGCGCACG
>CAXUMV010000151.1:0-5383 GCA_964252065.1 uncultured Lichenihabitans sp. | reverse complement strand
CACGAGGCCCTGCAGAGCCTCGATCCGCTGGCGCTGGCTCGCGGTCGCCAGCGAATCGGCCTCGACCGCATCGAGCGCGCGGGCCGCCTCGTCGATCTTGCCCGCCTTCAGCGCGCCGAGCGCGATCATCTCGCGCGCGGCGTTGCGGACGGGGCTATTGGCGTCCGCCAGGGGATCGAGGCGCTGCCGCAGCTCCGGATAGGGCAGCTTGTCGAGGAGCAGCAGCCCGGCCCGCAGCCGCGCGACCGCCTGCATGGCGGGCTCAACGGCGGGGTCGGCGGCCAGCTCGTCGAACTGCTTCGCGCCGGCCGCGGCGTCCTTGGCGCCGGTCGCACCCGCGAGGCGGAAGCGGGCGAGCAGCCGGTAGCCGGGCGTACCGTCGGCCTGCAGGCCCTGCAGGGCCGCGACCGCCTCGTCCCCCTTGCCGGTCCGGTCGAGGTCGAGCGCATCGAGGTAGCGGGCGCTCGCGGCCTCGGCCTTCTGGGTGCGGACGTAGTCGTAGGCCTTCCAGGCCCCGACGCCGCCGAGGATCAGCACGACGAGGCCGGCGATCACGTGCAGCCGATTGGCGGCCTCGTGCGTCAGGGCGATCACGTACCAGTAGCGGCTCAGCGCCCGCTTGACCTTCTCCTGGCGGAGGTCTTCGTCAACCTCGCGGATGAAGTCGGTCATCGGTCACTCGGATACGGGGTGTCGGGCCCGCCGCTTAGCACGCGGCGGCGCCGTGCGACAGCCTCAGTAGAGCCCGCCCGTGCCCGAGCCGACGGCCCGGTCCGTGTCGGGGTTGCCGCCGCCGGGTGCGGCCACGCGGGAGGCATCGCCGATCACCGAATAGCTGTCGGGCGGGGCGGTGCCCGGCTTGAAGGCCTCCAGCATCGACCCCGCGCCGCTGCCGCGCATCCCCGACTTGTAGTCGACCGAGATCAGCTTGATGCCGGGCGGCACGCGGAACGGGACGTCGGGCTTGTCCTTCAGCGCCATGCGCATGAAGTCGCGGAACACCGGGGCGGCGTATTGGGCCGCATAGGCCTTCTCGCCAAGCGAGCGGGGCTGGTCGTAGCCGAGGTAGAGGCCGACCGCGAGGTCGGTCGAATAGCCCACGAACCACACGTCCTTGGCGTCGTTGGTGGTCCCTGTCTTGCCCGCGAGATGCCGGTTCAGCTCCTTGATGGCCTGCCCGGTGCCGCGGGTGATGACGCCCTCGAGGATCGAGGTCACCTGGTAGGCCGTCATGGGGTCGAGCACCTGCTCGCGCTTGTCGAGCAGGCGCGGCTCGCTCTGGTCGGTCCACTTCTCGGCATCGCAGCCCTCGCAGACCCGCTCGTCGTGCCGGTAGATGGTGTGGCCCCAACGGTCCTGGATCCGGTCGATCAGGGTCGGCTTGATGCGCTTGCCGCTCGCCCGCCCCGAGCGACATGGACAGCACCGGCAGCATGTCGTCGTAGACGCCGAAGCGCTTGGCGTATTCGACCACCAGCGGCATGCCGATGTCCTTCGCGAGCCGCACCGTCATCAGGTTGCGCGAGTGCTCGACGCCGTAGCGCAGCGTATGGGGGCCGGAGCCCTCGTCGTCGTCGTTCTCCGGCCGCCAGATGCCGAGGCCGGGTCCCTGGTCGACCTCGATGGGGGCGTCCATCACGACGGAGGAGGGCGTGTAGCCGTTGTCAAGCGCGGTCGCGTAGACGAAGGGCTTGAACGAGGAGCCGGGCTGGCGGAGCGCCTGGGTGGCGCGGTTGAACTCCGACTGGTCGAACGAGAAGCCGCCCGCCATGGCGAAGACGCGGCCGGTGTAGGGGTCCATGGCGACCAGGGCGCCGGAGATGTCCGGCACCTGCCGCAGCCGGTACTGGCCCGGCTTGCCCTCGACCGCATCGACGTAGACGATGTCCCCGACCGACAGCAGCCCGCGGACGCGCTTGCCGGTCCAGCGGATGCCCTCCGCCGGGAGCTGGCCGGTCTGGCGCTCGCGCACCACCTCGCCTGCCTTGTCGCGCCCGGGCTGCAGGCCGATCTCGGCGCCGGTGTCGGCGGTGTTCAGCACGATGGCGAGGCGCCAGGGCTGCACGTCCTCGAGCGCGGGCAGGCTCGCCAGCGTCACGCCCCAGTCGCCGCCGAGGTCGACGTGGCGGATCGCGCCCCGCCAGCCGCGCGACTCGTCGAAGCGCACGAGCCCGTCCACCAGCGCCTTGCGGGCCCAGACCTGCATCTGCGGGTCGAGCGTCGTGCGGACCGAGAGGCCGCCCTCGTAGAGCTTCTTCTCCCCGTAGCGGTCGCTGAGCTCGCGCCGGACCTCCTCGGCGAAGTAGCCGGCCGCATAGGTGTTGGGGGAGAGCACGCGAGGGTTGACGCCGAGCGGCTCGAGCTTGGCCTTCTCGCCGTCTTCACGGGTCACGTAGCCGTTCTCGACCATGCGGTCGATCACCCAGTTGCGCCGGTCGACCGCCTTCTCCCGCTTGGTGAAGGGCTGGTAGTTGTTCGGCGCCTTGGGCAGCGCCGCGAGATAGGCGACCTCGGCCACCGTCAGCTCGACCACCGACTTGTCGAAATAGTTGAGCGCCGCCGCCGCGACCCCGTAATTGCCGAGGCCGAGATAGATCTCGTTGAGGTAGAGCTCGAGGATCTTCTCCTTCGAGTAGGCCGACTCGATCCGGAAGGCGAGCATGGCCTCCTTGATCTTGCGGTCGAAGCTGCGCTCGTTGGTCAGCAGGAAGTTCTTGGCGACCTGCTGGGTGATGGTCGAGGCGCCCTGGATGTGCTTGTTGCCCTCGATCAGCACCATGGCGGCGCGGCCGATGCCTTCGAAATCGACGCCGTTGTGGGTGTAGAAGTTCTTGTCCTCGGCCGACATGAAGGCCTGCTTGACCAGCGGCGGGATCGCGGCCGAGGGCAGGTAGAGGCGCCGCTCATGGGCGTATTCGGCGACGAGGCTCCCGTCGCTCGCATGGACGCGGGACATCACCGGCGGCTCGTAGGTCTTGAGCTGCGTGTAGTCGGGCAGATCCTTCTGGTATTTCCAGATCACCACGCCCGCGGCCGCGGCCCCGATGACGAAGAGGATCGCGCCCGTGGCGAAGACGAACCCCAGGAACCGGGCGATAAGCCGCATGGAGGAGACCTTAGCTTCTGCGTTGCTCTGCCGAGGGCGCGAAGGCGCGCGAAAGCGACGACGCCGGCTGTTCCTAGCATAGGGGCGATGCCGCCAAGCTGCGGCGCTTTTGTGGTGCGAATACGGCCCCGGCCTTGCGGCAGGGCGGCGCCCGCGCCCGTGTCCGATGTTCCCGCCCGTCTGTGGCGCCCTCGACACAGGGAGCATGGGGAGCCCGGGCCCGCCCTTGCACCGCGACCCCGCCCGCTCCACGACGAGCATGCATGACGGCCTATGTCCCCCCCTACCCGTTCCGACCGCAGGTGGCCCTGCCGCCGCTGCAGCTGCTGCGGCTCGCGCGCCGCAACCTGATCGCGATCTGGCCGGAGGACACCTTCCATCTGCCGGTGTTCGGCCACCGGCTGTTCCGGCGCAGCGTCCTGGTCGCCAACAGCCCCGAGACCGTGAAGCAGGCGTTCGTCGACGGCGGGGCGGCGATCGAGCGCAAGACGCCGCAGCAGCGCACCGCGCTGCAGCCGCTGATCGGCGACGGCCTGTTCATCTCGGACGGCGAGACCTGGCGGCAGCGCCGCAAGGTGGTGGCGCCGGTGACCCACATCTCGCGCCTCCCGGCCCTCACGGGCAGCATCTCGGCCGGCGCCTGGGCCGAGGCCGAGGCGTGGGGGCGGCTGCCGGCGGGCGCGCCCATCGACGCCCTGGCCGGCATGGCGCACCTGACGGCCGGCATCATCTGCTCGACCATCTTCGGCCGCGCCATCGGCCGGGAGGCCGCCGAGACCGTGGTGTCGGCCTTCGGGCTCTACCAGAAGCTGATCGGCCAGCTCGATGTGCTGTCGCTGCTCGGCGTGCCGGACATCCTGCCCCGGTTCCAGGGCTTCCGCATCCGGGCCGCCGCGCGCCGCATCCATCGCGTGCTCGACCAGCTGATCGCCGGCATCCTGTCCGAGGACGGGGCGGGCGAGGCCTCCCTGCTGCGCTCGATGGCCGAGACCAAGCTCGGCGGCAGCGAGGCGCCGATGGACCGCCGGGCGTTCCGCAACGAGGCGGCCGTGCTGTTCATGGCGGGCCACGAGACGACGGCCAACACCCTCGCCTGGGCCTGGTTCCTGCTCTCGCAGGATCCCGTGACCGAGGGCCGACTGCATGCCGAGCTCGACGCGGCCCTGCCGGCCGACCGGCCGGCCGGCTTCGACGACCTCGCCAGGCTGCCCTTCGCCCGGGCCGTGATCGAGGAGACGCTGCGCCTCTACCCGCCCGTGCCGCTGCAGGCGCGGCAGGTGACGGGGCCGCTCACCATCGGCGACCGCCCCGCCAAGCGCGGCGACATCGTCATGCTGAACGCCTGGCTGCTGCACCGCCACAAGCGGCTGTGGCACGACCCCGACAGCTTCCTGCCCGACCGCTTCATGCCGGGGGGATCGGGCATCCCCTCGCGCTATGCCTATGTGCCGTTCAGCATCGGCCCGCGCGTCTGCACCGGGGCCGCGTTCGGGCTCACCGAAGCGGTCCTGTGCCTGGCGACCCTCGCCCGCCAGTTCCGGCTGCGCCTGCAGCCGGGCCATGTCGTCGAGCCCATCTGCCGGCTGAGCCTGCGTCCGGGCGAGGCCCTGCCGATGCTGGTGGAGCGCCGGTGAGGCGCGGCGACCTCGTCGACTACGGCATGCACTACGCCATGCGGGCGCTGCCGATGACCGCCTGCTCGGATCTCGGGGCCCTGCTCGCGCCCCGGCTCGCCAAACGCCCGCATCCCGCCCAGCACGCCAACATCCGGGCCCTGTTCGCGCGGCTCCGGCCCGAGTGGGCGGTCGACGAGGCGACGCTGGAGGCCGCCGCCGACCGCCTCTGGGCGAACGTCGCGCGCACCTTCGCCGAGTTCGCGGTCAGCCACCGGATGCTGCGCGCGGGGCGCGTCGCCATCGAGGGCCGGCCGGGACTGGAGGCCGCGCTGGCCGCGGGGCGGCCGATCGTGGCGATTTTCCCCCATCTCGGCAACTGGGAGCTGTCGGAGATGCAGGTCGGCTTCCTGGCCCCGCACCGGGGCGCGGTCATCGTGGCGCCGCCCGCGGACGACGCGCGGGCGCGGATCGCCCATGCGGTGCGCAGCAGGGCCCCGGCGGAGCTCCTGCCGATGTCCCGCACCGTCTGGAAGCAGGCGCTGAACCGGCTGAAGGCGCCGGGCGGCGGCGTGATGATCGCCATCGACGAGGAGGTGCGCGGCCTCGTCATGGGCCCGCGCCTCGGCCCCGGGCCAGCTCGTCTGGAGGGCAACCTCGGCAA
>CAXUMV010000150.1:650-8154 GCA_964252065.1 uncultured Lichenihabitans sp. | reverse complement strand
AGGTTGTTGGGGTCGAGGAAGCCCCGCTCGCCGAGGGTCGCCGCGAAGACGATGAAGATCGCCACGAAGCCGATGTAGATGATGTAGTCGCGCCAGTTGGCGAGCGGGGACGGCGCCTTGCGGGCCGGCATGGCTGAGTCGGTCATTGGACGGGCCCTCCCCGGGCTTCCTGCATGGCTTTGTTGAGCTTGCTCTCGGCGTGCTGGAGCGCGTCGATCGAATCGGGATTGGCTGGATCGTCCAGCTCGTGGCGCGCGATGTCGCGCACGATGCGCCCATCGGACATGACGAGGATGCGGTCGCAGGCGGCGAGCAGCTCCTGCAACTCCGACGACAGCACGAGGATCGCCTTGCCGGACTTGGCGAGATCGCGGATCAGCGTCACGATCTCGCTCTTGGAGCCGATATCGATGCCGGCGGTCGGCTCGTCGAGGATCAGCACGTCGGGCTCGGTGGCGAGCCATTTGGCGATGACGACCTTCTGGGCGTTGCCGCCCGACAGGGTCTTGACGGTCGCCTTGCGCGAATCCGTCTTGATGCGCAGCCGCTTGATCGAACGTTCCGAAAGGTCCGCCGCCTTGACGTGGTCGACCCACGTGTTGGTCGACAGGCGGTCGAGATTGGGCAGGCCGATGTTGCTCTCGACCGAATGGAAGGCGACGAAACCCTGCCGGGCCCGATCCTCCGGCACCAGCGCGATGCCGGCGTCGATGGCGTCGCGCGGCTTGGCGATGGCGACCGTTTGGCCCTTGACGCGGATTTCGCCGGTCACGACCGGCTGGATGCCGCAGATCAGACGGGCCAGCGAGGAGCGTCCGCTGCCGAGCAGGCCCGCGACGCCCACGACCTCGCCGCGGTGAAGCGTGATGTTCACCCCGCGCGGCTTCTGCTCGCCCGAGAGGTCGCGGGTTTCGAGCAGCGCCTCCCCGAGGGTCGCGGTCTCGCGCGTCACGTCGGAGAAGCCGCGCGAGCGGCGGCCGATGATGTGGGCGATCATGCTATCGAGCGTGAAGGCGGACATCGGTTCGGTGATGATGTGCTTGCCGTCGCGCAGGATCGTGGCGCGGTCGGCGATCCGGAAGATCTCGTCCATCCGGTGCGACACGTAGACGATGGCGACGCCTTTTTCGCGCAACTGGCGCACGTAGTCGAACAGCCGGTCGACCTCGGTCTGCGACAGGGCGGTCGTCGGCTCGTCGAGCACCAGCACCCGGCAGGGCTGCGAGGTCGCCTTGATGATCTCGGTCAGCTGCTTGTGGCCGGCCGGGATGTCGGCGACCTTGCGCGTCGGGTCGATGGCGACGCCCATCGCGGCGAACAGCTTCCGTGTCTCGACGATCGCGGCCTTGTCGTCGATCAGGCCGCCCGCCTTGATCTCGCGGGTGAGGAACACGTTCTGCGCCACCGTCAGGGTCGGCACGAGGCTCATTTCCTGGAACGCCATCGCGACGCCGGCGGCGCGCGAGGCCTCCGGCGAGTAGGTGGTCAGGGGCACGCCACCGATCTCGACCGCGCCGGAGGTCGGCGGCTGCACGCCGCGCAGGATCTTCAGGATGGTCGACTTGCCGGCGCCGTTCTCGCCCAGCAGGGCGTGGACTTCGCCGGGGCGGACGTCGAGGTGAACGCCGTCGAGCGCGCGGACGCCGTCGAAGTGCTTGGAGACGTTCGTCATGCGGACGGCGTCGGGGATGGACGTGCTCATGGGGCAGAGTCCGAGCGATAAGGGGTGGTCCCTTCTCCCCGGCGGGAGAAGGGCGTCATCTCGCGAGACAGGCGGTCACATGCTCTTCTTGATCTTGTCGGTGACGGGCTTGTGGTAGACTTGGCTCCAGGCCTCGGCGAGGTTGGCCTTGGTGACCGGGAGCGCGGGCAGCGCCACATAGGCAGGCGCCGCCTTGCCGAGCAGGCCGTAGCCCGCCAGCATCGCTTCGGTCACGCCCTGGTCGTAAGGGCGCTGCGCCGACAGCCCCTTGATCACGCCGTCGCTCGCCATGTTGATCGCGGCGTTTTCGCCGAGGTCGCAATTGGTGACGACGAGATCGTCGCGGCCGTTGGTGCTGGCGGCGGCGATGACGCCTTCGGCCGGCACGTCCCACACCGCCCAGATGCCCTTGATGCCGCGATGCGAGACCAGCATGGCGCCGGCGGCCTTCTCGGCGTCGCCGGAGAAGTCGGGTCCACCGATGCCCTGTTCGGCCACGATGTGGATGTCGGGATAGTTCTCGGCGAGGGTCTTCTTCACCGCGTCGTAGCGCTGCCTGGTGACGAAGAAGTCGGCGGCGTGGAACACCAGGCCGACGTCGCCCTTGCCGCCGAGCGCCTGGGCGAGCAGGTGCGCCGTGGCGACGCCGTTGCCGTAGTTGTCGGCGGAGACGACGCTGACGTACTCCTTGCCGGCCGTGAAGCCCTTGGGCACATTGTCCATGAACACGAGCTTCACGCCCGCATCGGCCGCGGCCTTGTATTCGTTGGCGGTCGCGACGGGATCGGTCGGGATCGAGACGATGATGTTGGGTTTCTGGGCCAGCACGGTCTCGATGTCGGACACCTGCTTGTCCGGCTTGAAGCCGGCATCCGTGGTGGCCACGACGTCGATGCCCATGGCCGCGAACTGCGCCTTGAGGCCTTCGATCTGCGCCTGCGACCAGTCGTTGCCCGCATAGTGCATCACGATGGCGGCCTTGGCGTGCATGCCCTTGATCTTTGCGAGTTCATCGGCGCTCAGCGTCACCGAGGAGGCGGGTTCGGGCTTCTCGCCGTTGGGGCCGAGGCTCATGACCTGCTTGCCGATCTCGGCGATTGCGGTCGCGGGGTCGGTCGCATGGGCGCCGGTCGCAAGGCCGAGACCGAGCGTGAGGCAAAGGGCCGTCGATTGGAGCAGTGAAGCGAGGCGCATGGGATCTCCCTTGGTGATGGCATGGTGATCGTGGCGGGCCGGAGGGTCCGGCCCGGAGGTCAGGTCCTGGCCGCCTCGGCGGTGACGAAGGCGTGGCTCGCCCGCGCAGCGCCAAGGGGATCGGGCCAGCTGTCGAGCTCGTTGCAGACCCAGCCGGCGTAGCCGATGTCCTTCAGCGCCCGGATCACGGCGCCGTTGTCGCAATCGCCGACGCCGACCGGCGTGAAGGCGAAGGGCTCGCGCTGCCAACCCTTGAGGTGGACGTAGGAAATGCGCGCCGCGTGGTCGCGGACCATGGCGGCGACGTCCCCGCCGGCCGCAGCGAGGTGAGCCGTGTCGGGACAGAAGCCGATGCCGGTCTTGGCGAAGATCGTCCGCACCTCGTCGGGGTTCTCGACGATGGTGGAAAGGTGGGGGTGATACTGGGCGCGCAGTCCCCGCGCCTCGGCGATCGTCACGACCCTGTCGAGCGCCGAGGCGAGCGCGTCGTAATCCGCCGGTCGCGTGCCGTCGAACCGGCGTGCCCCGCCCCCGACCACGAGATGCTCGGCGCCGAGCGCCTGCGCGGCGTCGGCGGCCTTCGTGATGCGGGCCAGCTCCTCGGGAAGGATATCGCGGAAGATCAGGTTGCCGCCGCTGTAGAGCGCGACGAGGGCGAGCCTGGTCTCGGCCAAGATGCGCCGGATCGAGGCGTAGTCGTCGGCCTCACCGTCAAGCACGTTGCCGTCGAAGAACTCGATCCCCTCGTAGCCGGCGGCCGCGATGTCGCGGGCGGCCTGCATCATGTCGCCGAATGTCCGATACGCCAGCCGCGTGATCGACGTGACCCCGACGGCATCGCCCCCGAGCGGACCCCAGCAATTGCCGTGATAGGCGAGTTTCCAGGCCATGCCGACCTCCCTGTGCTGCGCGGCTTGGCTGCCGTCTGTTTTGTCGATGCATGATGCTGTTATGCTGATAATCTGCAAAAGTCAACACCGGTTTGCTTTTTTGCAGCGGTCGTCGATTGTCTGACGGCCACCGCTGGGTGTGGTGAACGTCAGGGCTGGGTCGTGAAGGAGACAGGCGTGGGGGCAAGACCCGCCGTGCGGAGGTCAGGGACCGGTCCCACGGCATCGCGGCGCGAGGCGCCGTGCGTCCCCGCGACCGAACGGGTGCGCGCCGTCGAGTCGGAGCGTCAGAGCCTTGCGGCCATCCTGACGCTCGTGCGCAGCGGCGGAGCCACGACCCGGCTCGACATCGAGCGCGACGCCCGCCTCGGGCGCGCTGTCGTCGCCGACCGTCTGGCGACGCTCGAGAGCTTCGGCCTGATCGACAATCGCGGTGTCGGGCGATCGGTCGGCGGGCGGGCGCCGCGACTGGTCCGCTTCCGCGCGGAAGCCGGCCGGCTCCTGGTCGCCAATATCGATCGCGACACGATCGGCGTCGGCCTTGCGAACCTCGACGGACAGCTTGTCCTGGAGCATTACGAGGACATCGATGCCGGCATGTCGGCCGATGCGCTCTTCCAACGCCTGGACGCGCTGTTCACGTGGTCGATCGATCAGGATGGTGCCGCGGGCTTGTGGGGGATCAGTCTCGGCCTGCCGGGGCCGGTGACGTCACAGCAGACCCACGGCATCGTCCTGCCCGACCTCCGTGCCATGCCCGATTGGCACGACGCCCGCCTGCTCGAGCGGCTGGTCACCCGCTTTGCGGCCCCGCTTTGGGCACGCAGTGCGGTCCAGGTCGCGACGATGGGGGAGATCGGTGCGCTGACCCCCGAACAGAACCGGGACATGCTGTTCGTCGACCTCGGGACCGAGATCAGCGCCGGCTTCCTTTCGGAGGGTCGGCTGCACCGCGGTGCGCAAGGCATCGCCGGCCGAATCGGGCACGTCTTTACCGGGGACGCCCACGCGGACATCTGCGGCTGCGGCAATGTCGGCTGCCTGCAGGCCGTCGCCGGATGCGAGGCCATCGCACGGGAGGGGCTGCGCGCTGCGACCGATGGCCAAAGCCGCGTGCTGGCCGAAACGCTGCGCAGGACCGGTGCGGTGACGATCGCGGACATCGGCACGGCCACGCGTTTCGGCGACGCGTTCTCGGCCGATCTGCTCGCGCGCGCCGGGCGCTTGATCGGCACCGTGCTGGCGACGCTCGTCAACGTGCTCAATCCGTCGATCGTCGTGGTCGGCGGCGAGTTGGCGCAGACGGGCGACATCTGCATCGCGGCCATTCGCGAGGGAATATACCGGCACTCCCAACCGCTGCTGACGCGCGACCTCGCCATCGTCCGCTCCCGCATGGGGCGCTCCTCCGGCCTGCTCGGGGCTGCCGAGGTCGCCCTTGATGCCCTTTTCGCGACCGACATCTTGGAAGGGTGGATCACGGCGGGTTCGCCCCTTGCGCATCCCGACGTGATCCGAATGCTCGACGATGCGCGGGGCGCCGTGCAGAGTGCGGCGACGGACGGTCGGACCGTCGCCCGTCGCTCGCGTGTCGTGCAGGGGTGAGGGGCGACCGACATTTGCATCGCACGGTCCCTCGACTAGGCTGGTCCTCGACGCCCGCCATGCAGAGCGCGGCGAACGGGACGGAAGCGATGCCGACGACCGACGAGGCGACCCCCGCACGGCCGCGCCCTCCCGTCGCGGGGCTCGGCCCGCACGGCGAGAGGCCGGCGACCCCCGAAACGATCGCTCTCTCCCCCGAGGCTCTGCGGCGTGCTCGCAAGGAGGCCTATCGGATCGCCGTCGTCCTGCACACGACGACCTCCGACTGGTCGAAGCGGCAGATCGCCGGCATGCGCGCGGGCCTCGCAGAGGCCGGCGCCGCGATCGTCGACGTGATCGATTGCGCCTACGACGCCGCCACCCAGGTCGCGGCGATCGATCGGCTCGTGCGGCAGAAGCCCGACGCGGTGATCAGCATCCCGTTGGGCGGCAGCGCCGTGTCACGGGCCTTCCGCGCGGTGTCGGCGTCCGGGATCAAGCTCATCCTGCTGGACAACGCGCCCCCCGGCCTCCTGCCGGAGGCGGACTACGTCAGCGTCGTCTCGTCCGACAACTTCGGCCTGGGGCAGATCGCGGCGAGCCTGCTGTCGCCGCACGTCCCATCGGGCGGATCGGTGGGTATCGTCGCCTACAAGGTCGACTTCTTCGCCACGGCGCAGCGCGAGATCGCCTTCTCCAAATGGATGCGGCGCGAGCGGCCGGACGTCGCGCTGACCCAGATGAAGTTCGAAACGCCGGCGCAATCCGGACGGGTCGTCGGTCCCTACCTCGATGGCCACCCCGATCTCGACGGTCTCTTTGTCGTCTGGGACGAGCCGGCCGTCGAGGCGGTGCACGAGATCGCGCGGCGCCCGCGGCGCCCGGCGGTGACGACCGTCGATCTCGGAAAAGCCGTGGCGGACGCGCTGATCCGCGGCGACATCGTCAGAGGCGTCGCCGCGCAGCGCCCTTTCGAGCAGGGTTGCGCGGCGGCCCTCGCCGCGGTTGTGGCGCTGACCGGCCAGCCGGTGCCGCCCTGGATCGTTCTGCCCGGACTTTCGGTGACCACCGCCAATGTGGTCGAGGCCTATCAGACTGTCGGAGGCGAGCCCGCCTCTCCCGCATTAATGGCCGCCGCCGAGACCTGAACAACGAAACGAAGGTCCGCTGTCGGGATCGGCGTGAAGCGTCTGCGCATCGGAACACATCAGGTCTGCGCCGAAGCGCGCCTTTCGTTCATCAGAGTCAGCCAGCGGCGTCTGAGCGCCGCACGCCGTTCAGGGTAGCGCTCGTCCAGGAAATCGACATGAGCGAGCCGGTCGGTGCGGAACATCCTGAAATCCTCGCGCAGCTCGCACCAGGCGATCAGCGTCCGGACACGATCCATGTAGCCCACGAGGAACGGCCAGACGGTCCGCTCCGTCTCGCGGCCGCCCTCGTCGGCGTAGCGGATGCGAAGCTTGCGTCCCTGCAGGCTCCAGGCGCGCAGGCGCGCCACGTCGACGCCCGCGTCGAGCCGCTCGCCCCAGGAGGGTGGGGTGACCACCGCCGGATCGTCCATGGCCGCGCGCAGCCGTTCGGGAACGACGGCCGCAACCTTCGCCAGGACATCGGCGGCGGCGCGAGCGAGGCCCTCGTCGGCGTGGACCAGGACCCACTGTGCCCCCAGCACCACGGCCTCCACCTCGTCCAAGGTCAGCATGAGAGGCGGCATGTCGAAGCCACGTTCGAGCACATAGCCCACCCCCGCCTCGCCGCGGACCGGTACGCGCTGCGCGGTCAAGGCGGCGATGTCGCGGTAGACTGACCGCCGGCTCGTCTCCAGCTCCGCCGCGATCGCGTCAGCGGTGAGCGGGCTGGAGGCGCGGCGGAGAAGCTGGATGATCTCGAACAGGCGATCGGCGCGACGCATTGTGGCAGCTTATAGCCGGGCAGCGCTACGATGGGCGATCGCCGGCATCCGCGTCGCGCGCCATGGCGCGGCCGAATGCCTGGCGCGCGGCCAGTCGCGCCAAATAGGCCGGGATCGGCCCGTCCGCCGGCAAGAGCCCGCGTGCCCAGCCGAGCGTGCCGCCCAGCATGATATCGGCGGCGCTGAAGCGCTCTCCGAGAAGGAAGGGGCCTGTCGCGAGCG
>CAXUMV010000150.1:0-640 GCA_964252065.1 uncultured Lichenihabitans sp. | reverse complement strand
CGACGATCTCGATGCCGGGGTCGACCTTGACCGACGCCACCAGCGCCCGCTCGAAGGCGTCCGGCGCTGGCGCGTTCGCTCCGGCGGCAAGGCGCTGGAAGATGGCGGGACCGAACTCGCCTTCGATCCAGCTGATCCAGGTGAGGTATGGCCCGCGCTCCCGGTCCCCGATGCCCGGCGCCAGTCCGGCGGCGGGCACGAGATCGGCGAGGTAGGTCGCCACCGCCGCGCTTTCCGTCACAAGCGCGTCGTCGTTGAGGAGTGCCGGCACCTTCTTGTCGGGATGCGGGTTCGTCGGATCGGGGCCATCGCCGCTGCCGTCCATGTAGCGGATCGTGACGTGGCGCAGCTCGTAGGGGATGCCCAGCTCCTCGAGGAGCCAGACGATCCGGGTCGAGCGTGACCGAGGGGCGTGAAACAGTGTCAGCACAGTGCAGTCCTCCACGGCCCAACCGGCCGCGGAACGCTCATTAGACAAGGCCTGCTGCCAGCGTGGTGGCAGCATCGCGGTTCTCGGCACGAGGAGCTGCACGGGCAGCCCGCTCGCTTCCCGGCCATCAGCAGGCTGATGTCGAGCCGGTCGGCTTCGACCAGACTGGACCTCAAGGACGAAGCGACACAATCCAGCGAAATCGTGTCA
>CAXUMV010000149.1:0-8197 GCA_964252065.1 uncultured Lichenihabitans sp. | reverse complement strand
TTCGTGCCGAGCTTGCGGACCGCGTCCAGCACCGCGTCCGGCGCGCTGGCGGTCTTGGCATCGCCGAAGGTGACGGCCTCGGCGAAGCTGCCGTAATCGCCTTCCGGATCGATCAGGAAGAGCTGGAACTCCGCCTGCGCCAGATGTTCCAGCAAGGCGGTGGCCAGGGTCGACTTGCCGCCGCCCGAGGTCCCCGTGATCAGCACGCTTCCCTGGTCCGGCCGGAGCATGACCTCGCGGTCGTCGTCGAGCGCGACGCCGATCGGGACCGAATGCCGCCCCGCCGCCGCATCGAGCAGGCTGGCCTCGTCGGCCAGCCATCGGTCGATCGCCTCGGCCACGCCGGCCCCGCGCGCCGCGATGGTGACCACGTCCGCCGCCTCCTTGACGGCCGGCAGGGCATTGCCGACCGCGATGGCGCAGCCGCAGGTGCGCATGAAGGCGAGGTCGTTTTCCGCGTCGCCCGTGGCGATCACGTTGTGAGACGACAGGCCGAGGTCCTCCAGCGCCGCCGCGAGGCCCGACGCCTTGTTGATCCCGTTGGGCAGCACCATCACGGCGCCCTTGTTGAAGATGATCTGCAGATCGAGGCCGAGCGTTCGGATCGCCTCCAGCACGGCGGCCTCGTTCGGCTCCCAGGTCGCCACGATGACGCGCCCCACCGAAAGGGGCTGGATGCCGAGCGCCTTCAGATGCGCGACGAACGCCTCGGGCGGCGGCGGGCCGAGCGGATGCTCCTCCCGGGTAGCCGGCACGTAGAGCAGCGCCCCATTCTCGGCCACGACGCGATCGAAGAGGTCGAGCCTCGGGCAGACCCGTTCGAGGTCCGGCAACTCGCGCCCGGTGACCATGATCAGCCGCCGGCCGGACTGCTTCAGCCGTTCCAGCGCCGCGACGGTGTCCCGATCCAGCACCCCGTCATGGGCGATCGTGCCGTCGTAGTCGGTCGCCAGAGCACGAAAATACCGCATGCCGCAATCCGCTGGTCGCCGTCGGAAGACGCGACCATCGGAGGGTAGGAAGGCAGCACGACGACGGCGTGACAAAATTCAGTCGGGTGCCGGTGCGAGGACGCACCAAGCCGCATTGAGGAAACGAACGCTCATGTCGCCTTCGCGAGGCCAGCGAAACGATCCATGGGCGGGCTTCCGCACCGGTGCCCGGATTGCACCGGCGCTTCGCGCCTCGTGACGACGGACCATGGCGGGGTCGACTCAGCGCAAGCCGGGGCCGGCGAGTGCGCCGGGCACGGCGATGTCGCCCGCCGAGAGGGCCGCGGGCCGGGCGAGCGGCTCCCGCGACAGGAGGGCTTCGACCTCGCCCCGCAGCGCGCGTCCGAGCGCCTTGCGGTCGTAGCCGCGCTCGACGGCGATCGGCGTCCCGAAGCGGAGATGGCACGTCATGCCCGGGCGCTGCAGGACACGCCAGAGATGGGACACCAGCGTGTCGTCGCCGATCCAGGCGGCCACCGGGTCCGAGTAGGCCAGCGCCACCGGCTGGACCTCGGCGCGGAGCCTGCCCGGAACGCAGGCGAACAGGCTGCGGAGGCACGCCAGATGCGAGGTGTGGAACCGCCCGCGCCGCCGTCCGTCATGGGTGGTGCCCTCCGGGAACAACAGGACGGCGCGGCCGCTCGCCAGCCGGTCGGCCATCGCCGCGTTCACGGCCGGGATGCAGCGCCGCCGCCGCCGATCGACGAAGACCGTTCCCTGCGATGCGGCGAGCGCGGCGATGATCGGCCATGTCCCCACCTCGCTCTTAGCGAGGACGCAGAGGGGTCGGGCGCTCAGCACGAGCATCGCATCCAGCCACGAGACGTGATTGGCGACGAGAAGGCCCGTGGCGGGTGCCCCCTCCACGCGGAGGCGGACGCCCAGCAGCGCCAGCAGCACCCGGCACGCGCGCTGGACGATCGCGGCGGACAGGCGCGGCTCCATCCGCGAGACCGGGACGACGAGGAGGGCCGTCAGAAGAACGACGATTGCGATCAGAACGGCGCGGAGCGCGGCCACCGGCGTGTCTCCACAATCCACGGTCGACGCGGCGCTAACCCGATTTCCTCTCAGTTTTGCGACGACGGCGTCGCCTCGCCGTCATCTCGCCCGGCCACACAGCGGCAGCCGCACGGACACGGAGCGAGTCGCCGGATGACTATCGACGTTTGCCTCGATCAACGGTCCGAGCCGCGCCCCTGGCCCGGCCCTTCGCGGACCGTGCGGGACCTGCATGGGCTGCCGGCGGTCCTGGCGCGGGCCGGCCCGCTGGAACTGCGCCTGGCCACGACCGATCGGGAGATCCGCAAGGCGCAGCGGCTTCGCTACCGGGTGTTCTTCGAGGACGGGGGTGCCGTGGCGGAGGCGGCGGACGCCGCCGCGCGACGCGACCGGTGCCCGTTCGACGAGGCCTCGGACCATCTCCTGGTGATCGACACCGCGCGCCTCGATGCGACGGGCCGCCTCAAGCCCAAGACGATCGGCACCTATCGCCTGATGCGCAGCGACATGGCGGCCCGGGGATCTGGTTTCTACACGGCCGGCGAGTTCGACATCGCCGGCCTCCTGTCGCGGCACGCGGGGCGCCGTTTTCTCGAACTCGGCCGCTCCTGCGTGCATCCGGCCTATCGGTCGAAGCGCGTCATCGGCCTGCTCTGGCGCGGCATCGGCATCTACGCCGCCCACCATTGCAGCGACGTCCTCATCGGCTGCGCCAGCCTGGCCGGCGTCGATGCGCAGGCGCATGCCCTGGCGCTCAGCTTCGCCTACCACCACGCGGCGGCCGATCCCGACTGGAGCGTGTCGCCGCGTCCGGGCCGCGGCGTCCGGATGGACCGCCTGCCGATCGAGGCCGTCGATCCGCGCGCCGCCGTGGCGGCCCTGCCGCCGCTGGTGAAGGCCTATATCCGCGTCGGCAGCCGGTTCGGGGCGGAAGCCGTGATCGACCATCGGTTCGGCACGACCGATCTGTTCACCGTGCTCCCGCTCGCCTCGGCCGATCCGCGCTACCTCGCCCAGTTCGGCGCCGCCCTCGGCCCGCTGACCTGAGGCGGCCTACTCGTCCGGGGCGCTTTCGGCAGCCTGGCTCAGGGCCTCGCCGAGCGCCTTGATCTTTTCGGCGTTCTTGCCCTCGGACTTGCCGGCGATCGCGACGGTCTCCTTGCCGAGCTTCAGGACCAGCTTCTTGATCTGGCCGCCGTTGATCTTGTCGGACTGGAGATGCTTCTTCAGGGTCTCGAGGTCCTTGACGATGGCCTTGGCGGCCGGGGCTTCCACCTTCTCGAGCGTGGCTTCCCAGCCTTCGATGTTCTTGACCGCGGCCGCGACCGTGAAGCCCTTCACCCCGTCCTTGATGTGCTTGATGGTGGCGTCGAACTGAGGCATGTCACTCTCCTTGAGGGTGCCGCCATGCTGGCGGCAGCAGCGATCAAAGCTCGGCGCCGGGGAAGGTTGCCTGGTCGCGCTCGAATGGGACTCTTTGCCGCTTCGCGATGCTGCCCCGTTCAGGCCCTCGCCCTGCGGCGCGGTTCGCGCTCCGGGGCGCCGGCCGTCGCCACGTCGAGCGCCCGCGCGAGCTCCTCGGTGGCATAGGGCTTCTGCAAGACCGGAAAGCCGTCGGAGCCCTGCTCGGCCAGGACATGGCTGTAGCCGCTCGCCAGGATGACCGGGATCGCGGGAAACCGCTGCCGGACGATGCGGCCAAGATCGATCCCGCTCATGCCCGGCATCACCACGTCGGAGAAGACGGCGTCGATCCCGCCGGCCCCGGCTTCCAGCGCGGCAAGCGCCTGCGGCCCATCGCCGGCCCAGATCGTTTCGAAGCCTAGCGCCGCCAGCGTCTGGGTGGTCGAGCGGGCGACCTGCTCGTTGTCCTCCACCACGAGGACCCGGGCGCTGCGGCCGGTCGGCCGCCGCCGCAGGATCGGCAGCGTCGGCTCGCGCACGGCACGGCTCGCCTCGACGCGCGGCAGGTACAGCGTGACGGTCGTGCCAGATGCGGCATCGCTTGCCACATGGACGTCGCCGCCCGACTGCTTGACGAAGCCGAAGACCTGCGAGAGGCCGAGGCCGGTGCCTTCCCCGACCTTCTTGGTGGTGAAGAACGGCTCGAACACCCGGTCCAGCATCTCGGGCGCGATGCCGGCGCCCGTGTCGCTGACCGAGACGGCGACATAGGAGCCGCTCACCGCGGCGCGCGCCCGGATCGCCGGGATCTGGTCCACGGCCCGCACGCAGAGCGTGAGGCGGCCGCCCTGCGCCATGGCATCCCGGCCGTTGACGGCCAGGTTGACGAGCGCGGTGTCGAACTGGTTGGGATCGGCCTCGACGAAACACGGGCCGTCCGGCAGCACCGTGTGCAGCTGCAGGCGCGAGCCCGTCAGCCGCTGGATCATGTCGCCCGTCCCGACGACGTTCGCGACGACATCGAACACCTCGGGCTTGAGCGTCTGCCGCCGCGCGAAGGCCAGAAGCTGCGCGGTCAGCTTGGCGGCCCGGTCGGTCGCCTCGGAGATCGCATCGACATAGCGCGAGCGGCGCTCCTCAGGGAGGTCGGGGCGGCGCAGCAGATCGACGGAGGAGCGGACGACGGTGAGCAGGTTGTTGAAATCGTGCGCCACCCCGCCGGTCAGCTGCCCGATGGCCTCCATCTTCTGGGCCTGCCGCAGGGCGTCTTCGGCCTCCTGGCGGGCATTGACCGCCGCCTCCCGCTCGCGGCCCGCGCGTTCCATCGCCTCGTAGGACTGGAAGCGCCGGAGCAGGGCCCACATCAGGACCGCGATGCAAAGCGCCGCCAGCGCGACCGCGCCGCCGACGGTCGCCACCTCGCGGCGCCAGTCCTCGAGGATGACGCTCTTGCTGCGGGCGACGTTGACCTGCACCGGGAAGCTCGCCGCCGCCTGCGAGGCCACGACCCTGGTCCCGGGTTCGCTTCCCTGCAGCGACCAGGACTTCTCGAAGACCCTCGGCACGCCGTGCCATGACGTCATGGGCGAGGTGATGGCCTCGGGCGCGATCCGCTGGCCGATGAGGGCCGGCGGATAGCGGGCCAGCAGGACGCCGTCGCGGCGCCACAGTGCGATCAGGTTGCCCGGCTCGAGGCGGAGCGATGCAAACAGGCGATCGAAATATCCGAGCTCGATGGCCCCGAGCGCGAGGCCGAGAAACGTGCCGTCCGGCGCGCCGATGCGGCGGACGAGATACACCGTAGGCGTCCCCGAGCCGCGGCTGATCACCGGCGCGCTGAGGAAGGGATCGTCGGTCCGGGTGTCGCGCAGCGTGCGGAAGTAGTCGCGATCGCTGAGGTCGACGTCCGGGATCGGCCAGCCGCGGGAGAAGTTGATCAGCTTGCCCTGGGCACTCACCATGGTGATGGCATCGAGCTGGGGGGCTCCGGCGGCCCTTGCGCTCAGGATCTCGTGCAGCGCCTTGGTCGATTCGTGTTCGACGAAGGCGTCGGGCGTGGCGATGCCGTCCGCGGCGACCTGATCGGCGATATTATCCAGGATCAGCCTGACGCTCTGCAGCGAGCGGTCCGTCTCCTCGGCAATCAGCAGATCGAGCGTGCGCAGCTCGCGTGCAGCGGCGGCGAGCTCGGCGTTGCGGCGCTGGATCGCCACGACGGTGGTGAGGCCCGCCATGACGCAGATGGCGAGCGAGCCGACGACGACGACCATCCGGGCAGGCGTCGCCCGCCGCCAAGCGGACCAGGATCGCGCCGCCGATGGTCGTCCGGTGCTCAATCCGCAAGGCTCCTCCGCCGCTGTCCCGGTGACCCACGATGGCCGGGGATGAATCACGGCGGCAGGAAGCTAACACGCAAAGCCTCGATCGCAGATTGCGCGAGGCTGGAGTGGTCGAGTTTGCGATCAAGGTTAGGGACGTTCGCGCGGGGCCACGCCGAATGAAGCGAGGGGGGTCGGCGCTCTTCTCGAAAAGGGCGCCGGCCGGAGCCTTACTTCTTCGCGGCAGGCGTCTTGCGCGGCGCGCGGGTCGTCTTCTTGACCACGGGTCCTGCCGCCAGGGCGGCCGCACGGTCGGCCTCTTCCTTGGCGAGGCGCAGCGATTTCAGCCGCTCCGTCTTGGCACGCTCGGCCGTCTTGGCGGCTGCGACCTCCTGCATGACCTGCTTGGCGTCGGTCGCCCGCTGCTCCTTGACCTTGAACCGCTCGTCCGCGCGGGCGCGTGCGGCGTCGGCCACATGGTGACCGGTGGTCAAGACTGGCCCGCCGTCGTGCCCGCCGTGGCCGGGCGGGACAGATTGGTCGAGATGGCGCCCGGACGCGGGGCGGCGACGCGGGGCTTGGAGGGCGGCAGCAGCCCTTCGCGCTGGGCCTGCTTGCGGGCTAGCTTCCTGGCCCGGCGGATCGCCTCGGCCGCTTCCCGGGCACGCTTCTCCGAAGGCTTCTCGTAGGCGCCGCGCCGCTTCATCTCACGGAAGATGCCCTCGCGTTGCATCTTCTTCTTGAGCACCTTCAGCGCCTGGTCGACATTGTTGTCACGTACGAGAACCTGCATGGAAACTCCGGCTGTAAGATCGGCGCGCGCGGGACCCCGGGGATCCCGCGCCGTTCGCGTCAGATCACTTTGAGCTGATCGGCCGACTTCTTGCCTGTCTTGCGATCCGTCGCAAGCTCATAGTCGATCTTCTGGCCTTCGCGAAGGTCGGACAGGCCGGCACGCTCGACCGCGCTGATATGCACGAACACATCCGGGCTGCGGTCATCGGGAGCGATAAAGCCGTAACCCTTGGTCGCGTTGAACCACTTCACTGTTCCAGCACTCATAATACGTCCTTTCCGAACGCGACGGCGGCGGACAGGAGGTCCGCGCCAATGGAGATCGGCGAAAGGAATTCCGTGAAATGCGCAGGGTGAATGCGAACATCACTACGTCGTTCGTCTTCGGTCGATGTCAACAACCTAGCGCGGCCACCGGTCAGGTCAATCTTTGGTCGGTTATTCGACAAAGATCGTCATCGGGCCGTCGTCGATCGGGCCGGCCGGCCGCGCCCGTTGCAAGCGGCCAAGGTCAGCGCGGCTCGACGGCGCCCTGGGCGATATCGGGAAGCGCTTCCAGGATGTTGCGCCGCGCTTCGGCGTCGAGATGGCGCAAGGCCAGGTCGGTCTGCGCCTTGTCCTGCGCGCCGGCTTCGCCCGCGCCGCCGACGATCGTGTCGGCCAGCTCCGTGATCGACAGCCCGCTCACGGAGGTCGAGAGCGGCGACTCGATCACGAACCGCTCCTCCAGCGCCATGCCGAGTTCGACGGCCATGAGCGAATCGAGTCCGATGTCCATCAGCGGCTTGGTCCGGCTCACATCCGCGCGCGGCAGGCGCAGGATGCGTGCGATCTCCTCGATCACCGTCTCGATGATCACCTTGGCGGTGGCTGGAGCGCCCTGCTCCTCGACCAGGGCCTTGACGTCGAGCTTGGCCTTGGTGCCGCCCTCCGTGGCCTCGGCGCCGTGCATCAGGCTCGCGAAACTCCGGGACCGCAGCACCGGCAGGTGCTCGCGGGCCGCCGACCAGTTGATGGCCGCGATGGCGAGGACCGCCGCCTCCGGCGTGGTGCCGATCCGTCCCGACACGCGGGCGAAATCGTCGAGCGCATGGCGGGCCACCATGCCGAGCACGCCCGAGCGCTGCAGCAGGTTGGCGGCCGCGACGCTCGACCGCGTCAGCACCCCGACGTCCTCGATCGCGCCCCAGGCGATGGCGGTCGCGGGTTCGCCCGCCACCCGCCGGGCCCGCGCGAGACCCTCAAGGAAGGCGTTGGCCGCCACGTAGGCGCCCTGGCCCGGGTTGCCGATGAGCGTGGTGGCCGAGGAGAACAGCAGGAAGTAGTCGAGCCTCGACCCCCGGGTCAGCCGGTCGAGGATCTCCGCGCCCGTCACCTTCGCGCCGATGACGCTGGCGAGCTTGGCCTCGCTCATCGTCGCGATCAGGGCATCGTCGAAGACGGTCGCGGCATGCACGACGCCCGCGAGCTCCGGCAGGGTCTCGCCGAACCGCGCGAAGAGATGCGTCATCGCGACGAGGTCCGTGACATCGACCGCGAGCGCCTCGACCGTGACGCCGGTCCCGCGCAGGACGTCCACCGCCGCCCTGGCCGCCTCGGTGGCCGCGCCGGAGCGGCCGAGCAGCACGAGGTGGCGCGCCCCGTGGTCCACGAGCCATCGGGCCGTCTCGAGCCCGAAGCCGCCCA
>CAXUMV010000148.1:5354-8214 GCA_964252065.1 uncultured Lichenihabitans sp. | reverse complement strand
GGCCACCTTCTCCCGCGGAGCGGGAGAAGGGCACTCCCCGCATAGGATGACCATGGCCCCGCGGCCGTGGCGTGCCGCAGCAATTGGCTTGCGTGGACGGGGCCCCGGCTGTACAGAGCGCCTCATCCCACACGCGGGTTTCTGCCGTCCTGCTTCAAGGACGGCGTCCGGTGGTCGCTTCGCACCCGAGGCGGCCCATGGCCCGCGGAGGTTCAACCGGAGTATCCCGCCGTGGCATTGCCTGACTATTCCATGCGCTCGCTTCTCGAAGCCGGCGCGCATTTCGGCCACCAGTCGCATCGGTGGAACCCCAAGATGTCGCCGTTCATCTTCGGGACGCGCAACAACATCCACATCATCGACCTCGCCCAGACCGTGCCGCTGATGCACCAGGCGTTGCAGGCGGTGTCCGACACGGTCGCCAAGGGCGGCCGCGTGCTGTTCGTCGGCACCAAGCGCCAGGCCGCCGACCCGATCGCGGACGCGGCCAAGCGCTCGGCGCAGTATTTCGTGAACTCCCGCTGGCTCGGCGGCATGCTGACCAACTGGAAGACCATCTCCGCCTCCATCCAGCGCCTGCGCAAGGTCGACGAGCAGCTCAACAGCGGGGCCGGTGGCCTGACCAAGAAGGAGCGCCTCATGCTGTCGCGCGAGCGCGACAAGCTCGAAAAGGCGCTCGGTGGCATCAAGGACATGGGCGGGGTCCCCGATCTCATCTTCGTGATCGACACCAACAAGGAGCAGCTGGCCATCAAGGAGGCCGGGCGCCTCGGCATCCCGGTCGCGGCGATCGTCGACACCAACTCCGATCCGGACGGCATCAAGTTCCCGATCCCCGCCAACGACGACGCGGCGCGCGCCATCACGCTCTACTGCGACCTGATCTCGCGAGCGGCGATCGACGGCATCTCGCGCAGCCAGGGCTCCCTCGGCATCGATATCGGCGAGATGGAAGCGCCGGTCGAGGAGGTGCTGCCCGAGGTGGAGCCCATCGCTGCCGAGGCGGAAGCCGAACCCATGGCCGAGCGACCCGCGGAGCCCTTCGAGCTGCTCACCGCCCCGCGCGGGGCGCCGGACGACATGATGAAGCTGCACGGCGTCGGCCCGCAGGTCGTGCAGAAGCTGAACGACGCCGGCATCTACCATTTCTGGCAGCTTGCGGCGATGACGCCCGAGGACGTGACCAAGCTCGATCACGACCTCAAGCTCGGCGGCCGCATCGATCGCGACGGCTGGGTGGGCCAGGCGCGCGAGCTGGCTGCCGCGTAAGCCCCATCGGCTCGCGTCGGGCCGAGGGGCGGTCCGGCTTCTTGCCCCTCGGCGCGCGAGCCCGGGGCAGGCCGCCGCCGGAACCGCCCGTCGCCCATGAGCCTTGTTTTGGAATGATGCGCGCGGGGTGATGCGCCTTGCGGCACGCCGCGCGCCCCGACGCCGGGAGGAACGACGATGGCTACGATCACCGCGGGACTGGTCAAGGAGCTGCGCGAGAAGACGGGCGCCGGCATGATGGACTGCAAGAACGCGCTCGGCGAGACCGGCGGCGACATCGAGTCCGCCGTCGACTGGCTGCGCAAGAAGGGCCTGTCCAAGGCGGCCAAGAAGTCGGGCCGGGTCGCGGCCGAGGGCCTCGTGGCGCTCGCGGCCGGCGGCACGGCCGGCATCCTGGTCGAGCTGAACTCCGAGACCGACTTCGTCGCCCGCAACACCGACTTCCAGACCCTGGCGCGCACGATCGCGGCCGTCGCGCTGAAACAGGGGCCGGCCAAGGCGGACGACGTCGACGCGCTCAAGGCCGAGCCCTATCCGGGCGGCGGCACGGTGGCGGAGGCGATCGCACAGGCGATCGCGACCATCGGCGAGAACATGACGCTGCGCCGCGGCGGCGGGCTCGCGGTGTCTGCCGGCGTCGTGGCGTCCTATGTCCACAATGTCGTCGGCGAGGGCCTCGGCAAGATCGGCGTGCTCGTCGCGCTCGAGTCGACGGGCGATGCGGCCGCCCTCCAGGCCTTCGGCCGGCAGGTCGCCATGCATGTCGCGGCCACGACCCCGCTCGCCCTCGACGGCGCGAGCCTCGACCCCGCGATCGTCGCCCGCGAGAAGCAGCTGCTCGTGGACAAGAACGCCGGCAAGCCCCCCCACGTGCTCGACAAGATCGTCGAAAGCGGCTTGAAGAGCTACTATAAGGAAGTGAGCCTGCTCGATCAGCCCTTCGTCCATGACGGGGCCAAGACGGTTGCCCAGGCCGCCAGAGAGGCGGAGAAGGCGGTCGGCGCGCCGATCGTCGTCAAGGGGTTCCTCCGCTTCGCCTTGGGAGAGGGAATCGATAAGCCGGACGCGCCCGACTTCGCGTCCGAAGTCGCCAGCATGGTTTGACCGGCCTTCGGCGCAAGCCAGGGGATCAAGACCGGCCTCGAGCGTGTGACGTCGTCGCGACCGGGTCGCGGCCTGCGGACTGACCAGGAGGCGGATGATGGCGGGCAGGCATGGGGCCGGACTGTACCGGCGCGTCGTGATCAAGCTGTCCGGCGAGGCCCTGACGGGCCCCGACAGTTTCGGGCTCCACGCCCCCACGCTCGCCCGCATCGCGGCCGACTGCAAGCGGGCCATCGAGGTCGGCGGCGGACAGCTCGCGGTGGTCGTGGGCGGCGGCAACTTCTTCCGCGGCATGCAGGGCGCCGAGAAGGGCATCGAGCGCGCCCGGGCCGATTCGATCGGCATGGCACCAGGTTCGATCGTCGTGGCACCAGGTTCGACGAATGCCGCAGGCACCGAGGCTCGGGAGCGGGGGCAGGCGAGATGGCGGAGGACCTGCTCAGCCTGACGTTCGCCGCGCTGGCCGATCCGACCCGCCGCGCGATCC
>CAXUMV010000148.1:5058-5344 GCA_964252065.1 uncultured Lichenihabitans sp. | reverse complement strand
ACCGTGATGAACGCCCTGGCGATCGAGGCGGCCATCGAGGCCGTCGGCCATCCGGCCCGGGCCCTGTCGGCGATCCCGATGCCGGCGCTGTGCCAGCCCTACTCGCGGCAGGCCGCGCTGCATCACCTCGACAAGCAGC
Organism: uncultured Lichenihabitans sp.; assembly: GCA_964252065.1. GTDB lineage: Bacteria > Pseudomonadota > Alphaproteobacteria > Rhizobiales > Beijerinckiaceae > Lichenihabitans. The sequence goes on along the minus strand of CAXUMV010000148.1, from coordinate 5,205 downwards.
GCATCTGCGTCCTGGCCGGGGGCACCGGCAACCCCTTCTTCACGACCGACACCGGCGCCGTCATCCGCGGCGCCGAGCTGTCCTGCGATGCCGTGCTCAAGGCGACGCAGGTCGACGGCATCTACTCGGCCGACCCCAAGCGCGATC
>CAXUMV010000148.1:0-5048 GCA_964252065.1 uncultured Lichenihabitans sp. | reverse complement strand
GGCGTCCACAACACGACCGTCATTCCGAACGCCGTCCGCTTCGATCACCTGACCCATGACGAGGCCATCGAGCGCAAGCTCGAGGTCATGGACACCGCGGCGTTTGCCCTGGCGCGCGAGAACAAGATCCCGATCGTCGTGTTCTCCCTCGCCCCCGACCACGCGATCAGCAATGCCGTGATGGGGCAGGGGCGGTTCACGCTCGTCAGTCCTTGATGTAAGCCAGACGAGCAGCGTGTCCGGGCGGCCGGATGACATCGCGCCAAAAGCGGCTATGCAGGGTCGCCACGGCGTTGCGAACGGGACGGGTGATCAAGCGTGAGCGCAGATTTCGACGTCGAGGACCTCAAGCGGCGCATGCAGTCCTCCCTGCAGGGGTTCAGGCACGAGCTCGGCGGGTTGCGGACCGGCCGGGCGAGCGCGGCCCTGGTGGAGCCCGTGCAGGTCGTGGCCTACGGCCAGACCATGCCGCTGAACCAGGTCGCGACGATCTCCATCCCCGAGCCGCGCGCCATCTCGGTGCAGGTCTGGGACAAGGGGATGGTGAACGCCGTCGACAAGGCGATTCGCGACGCCAATCTGGGGCTGTCGCCGGTCGTCGAGGGACAGGTGCTGCGCATCCGCATCCCCGAGCTCAACGAGCAGCGCCGCAAGGAGATGGTCAAGGTCGCCCATAAATACAGCGAGGAGGCCCGCGTCGCGATCCGGCATGTCCGGCGGGACGGCATCGACCGGCTCAAGAAGCTGCTGAAGGACAAGGTGCTGACCGAGGACGACGAGAAACGCCTCCAGACCGAGGTCCAGAAGGTGACCGATCAGGCCGTCGCGGACGTCGACGTCGCACTCGCGTCGAAGGAAAAGGAAATCATGCAGGTTTGAGGCGCTTGCGGGAGATCGCCTCTGATCGGTACATGCTGAACATGGGACACGACGAGACCAGGGATATCGAGGGATGTGCGCATCCCGGGTCCGACGGGATGCCGGTGCATGTCGCCCTGATCATGGATGGCAACGGCCGCTGGGCCGCGGCGCGCGGCCTGCCGCGCATCGAGGGGCATCGGCGCGGCGTCGAGGCGCTCCGCCGGGCGGTGCGCGCGGCCATCGATCTCGGCATCCGGGTCCTGACCGTCTACAGCTTCTCCTCGGAGAACTGGTCGCGTCCGGTCGAGGAGATCTCCGACCTCATGGGGCTGCTGAAGCGCTTTATCCGCAACGATCTCGCCGACCTGCACCGCAACGGCATCAAGGTCCGCGTCATCGGCCTGCGGGACAACCTGCAGGCCGACATCCGGGCGCTGCTGCAGGAGGCCGAGGACCTGACCCGCGGCAACCAGGGCCTGACGCTCGTGGTCGCCTTCAACTACGGCAGCCGGCAGGAGATCGCGGCCGCCATGCGCCGGGTCGCCTTCGGCGTCGCGAGCGGCGAGATCGAACCGGAGGCCGTCACGCCCGAGATGGTCGCGACCTATCTCGACACCGCCGGCCTGCCCGACCCCGACCTCATCATCCGCACCTCCGGCGAACAGCGCCTGTCGAATTTCCTGATGTGGCAGGCGGCCTATAGCGAGTTCGTCTTCCTGCCCGAACACTGGCCGGATTTCGACCGCGACGCCTTCGAGCGCGCCATCGCGGTGTTCACCCGGCGCGAGCGGCGCTTCGGGGGAACGCCGGCCCCCGAACAGCCGGCGCGCAAAGTGAAGTCGGCCTTGTGAACGGCCGGGCGACCGCGCCCCAGGCCGCGACCGAGGCCGGGGCGGCTGCCCGGCCTGCGAGCCGCCGCTGGAGCGATCTGCTGCCCCGCGCCCTCTCCGCTATCGTGCTCGTCGCTCTCGCGCTCGGCACCGCGAAGCTGGGCGGGGCGGCGTTCGAGCTGTTCTGGCTGCTGTGGGAATGGCAGCGGCTGATCGGCCCGCACGATGCCTTTCGCCGCGTCGTGACCGGAGCCGTGTCGCTGCTCCTGGCCGTCGCGCTCGCCGTGGCCGGGTGGGCGGGGTGGGCCGTGCTGGCGGTGGCGCTCGGCATGGTCGGCGCGGCTGCGCTCGCCGGCCCTGGGCGGCGCATGATGGCGGCCTGCGGCATCCTCTATGCCGCCTCGCTCGCGCTGGCCGTGACATGGCTGCGCCTCTCCGCCTCCGGCCTCGTCGCGATCCTGTGGCTGTTCGCCGTCGTATGGGGCACCGACGTGATGGCGTATTTCGGCGGCCGGCTGATCGGCGGCCCGAAACTGTGGCCGCGCCTTTCGCCGTCCAAGACGTGGTCCGGGTTCGTGGTCGGCGTGACGTCGGGCGGCCTGCTGGGTCTCGCGGTCGCCCCGGCCGGCTCCCGTGCCCTCATGGTGGTCCTGGTCGGGATCGCGGCCGGGGTCCTGGCGCAGGCCGGCGACATCCTGGAATCGGCGATCAAGCGCCGCTACGGGGTCAAGGACACGAGCCGGCTCATCCCCGGCCACGGCGGCGCCATGGACCGGCTGGACGGCTTTCTCACGGCCGCCGTCTTCGCCCTGGGGCTCGGCGCGGCGCGGGCCGGCCTGGACGCGGCGGGCGTGGGGCTGTTCAATTGGCCGTAGCAGCGGGGGAGCGTCATCGTGGGTGAAGTCTTGGCGAAGGCCGCGCCGCCGCGTCCGGCGCAGGCGGCGGTCCCGCGCGCCGTCACGGTCCTCGGCGCGACGGGCTCGATCGGCCGGTCCACGGCCGACGTGCTGGCCCGCCACCCCGGCGCCTACCGGGTGGCCGCCCTCGCGGGGGGCCGCGACGCGGTGGGCCTTGCGGCGATGGCGCGGACGCTGCGGGCGGCCTTCGTGGCCGTGGCCGACCCGGACGCCTATCCGGCCTTGAAGGACGCGCTGGCCGGCAGCGGCATCGAGGCGGCCGCCGGTCCCGAGGCGGTCGTTGAGGCGGCGTTGCGCCCCAGCGATCTCGTGATCGCGGCCATCGCCGGCACGGCCGGCGTGCGGCCGACCCATGCGGCGCTCGAGGCCGGGCGCACTGTCGCCCTCGCCAACAAGGAGACGCTGGTCTGCGCCGGCGGGCCGGTGATGCGGACCGTCCGGCAGTCGGGCGCGACCGTCCTGCCGCTCGACAGCGAGCACAACGCCATCTTCCAGGCGATGGGCGGCGCCCCGGTCGAGACGATCGAGCGCATGGTGCTGACCGCCTCCGGCGGGCCGTTCCGGACCTGGGACGCCGCCCGCATCGCCGCCGCGACCGTCGCCGAGGCGCTGAACCATCCCAACTGGGCCATGGGGCCCAAGGTCACCATCGATTCGGCGAGCCTGATGAACAAGGGCTTGGAGCTCATCGAGGCGCACTACCTGTTCGGCATCGCGGCCGAGCGGCTCGACGTCGTGGTGCATCCCCAGTCGGTGGTGCATGGCCTCGTGAGCTTCGCCGACGGGTCGGTCACCGCCGGCATGGCTTCGCCCGACATGAAGGTGCCGATCTCCCATTGCCTCGCCTATCCGGACCGCATCGAGAGCGGCGCCCCGAAGCTCGACCTGACTGCCGTGGGGACGCTGACCTTCGAAAAACCCGATCTCGTGCGGTTTCCCGCGCTTCGGCTCGCCATGGACATGCTGGCGGCCGGCGGCGGCCTGCCCACCGTGCTGAATGCCGCCAACGAGGTCGTGGTCGCCGCCTTCCTGGCCGGGCGGCTACGGTTCGGCGCCATGGTGGGGCTCGTCGACCGGCTGTGCCAGTCCGCGGTAGCCGACGGCTCGGCCAAGGACCCCGCGAGCGTCGAGGACGCGCTGGCCATTGACCATATCACGAGAGAAAAGGCCGCGGCGCTCTTGGATTAGCGAGAGGGACGGGACATTGTAAACCAATCGGTAACCACGTCCCCCGGCAGCGGCCCGGGGATGGCGTTACGCGCGGCGGCGGCGGCCGCCCTGGAGTGGTGCATGGCCCTGTTCAGTCACTTTCCGACCCTCCTCGGCTACATCTTCATGCTCGTCCTGGTGGTGTTCTTCCACGAGCTCGGGCATTTCCTGGCCGGGCGGTGGTGCGGGGGCCGTATCGACGCCTTCTCGGTCGGCTTCGGGCCCGAGCTGTTCCATACCGTCGACCGCCGCGGCACCCGCTGGCGGGTCGCCGCGATCCCGCTCGGCGGCTACGTCAAGTTCCACGAGGAGCCCCGCGACGGGACCGGGGACGTCCCGGTCGCCCCGCACGCGCAGGGCCTGAGCTTCACGGCGCTCGCGGCCTGGCAGCGGGCCGTCATCGTCGCCGCCGGGCCGTTCGCGAGCTTCGCGCTCGCCATCGCCATCTTCGCCGGGCTTTTCATGCTGGACGGCATGGCGATCCTCGCCCCGCGGGTCGGCAGCGTGGTGGTCGACAGCGCCGCCTCGCGCGCCGGCTTTATGGCAGGCGACCGGGTGGTGGCCATCGACCGGACCCGCATCGAGAGCTTCACGGACATGCAGCGGATCGTCAGCGATTCGAGCGGGATCGCGCTCGACATCGAGGTCGACCGGGGCGGCAGGCCGGTCCATCTCCTGGCGACGCCCGAGCGCAAGGACGTCAAGGGACAGTTCGGCACCTCCCGCATCGGGGTGCTGGGCCTTGGGGCGTCGTCGGACCCCGCCGACTACTCGGTGCGCCGCCTTGGTCCCGGGCAGGCCCTGGCCGCCGGCGCGAACGAGTGCTGGTTCGTCATCAGCCGGACCACGAGCTACCTGAGCGGCCTGCTGATCGGCCGGGAGACGGTCGCGCAGCTCTCCGGACCCGTGCGGATGGTCGAGGTCACCGATACCGTCGTGCGGCTGGGATTCGGAGCCCTGCTGAACCTTGCGGCGTTCCTGTCGGTTTCGATCGGATTTTTTAACCTTCTTCCCATTCCGCCGCTCGATGGTGGTCGCCTTTTGTTCTGCTGCGTGGAGGCCGTCCGCGGCCGCCCGGTCAGCGACCGGGTGCAGGAGTTCGGCTTCAAGCTCGGGCTCGCGGTCGTCGCGGCGCTGATGATCTGCGCCACCTACAACGACATTTCCCGCGTCATCACGGGCTGACCGTGGCGCCTTAAACGGCCTTCTACTCAATGGTTTGCGGTCACGT
>CAXUMV010000147.1:0-8235 GCA_964252065.1 uncultured Lichenihabitans sp. | reverse complement strand
CCGACCTTCTTCTCCAGCTGAACGAAGTACGTGTTGACCGACGCCGCGGTGGCGATCGCGCCGTGGGTCCAGCCGAACGTCTTCGCGAGGACGACACCGACGCGGGGGAGGCGGCCGTGAACGCGCTCGCGATCGGGCCGGGCGACGGGCTGGTCGCGGTCGCGGCGAGCGGCAGCACGCCCTTCACGGTGGCGGCGCTGGCGCGGGCGCGGCGCCGCGGCGCCGTCACGGTAGGGCTTGCCTGCGCGCCGTCGTCCCCCCTGCTGGCCGCCTGCGACCATCCCATCCTGATCGCGACCCCGCCCGAGGTGATCGCCGGCTCGACCCGCATGGGGGCCGGCACGGCCCAGAAATGCGCCCTCAACATCCTGTCGACCGGCGTGGCGGTCCGGCTGGGGCATGCCTATCGCGGGCTGATGGTCAACATGCGGCCCGACAATGCCAAGCTGCGCGCGCGGGCGGCCGGCATCGTGGCGCAGGCGGCCGGCGTCGATGCGGCCCGGGCCGAACGGGCGCTCGTCGAGGCCGGCTGGTCGATCAAGACCGCGATCGTCGCGTGCCTGGCGAGCGTCGATGCGGGCGCGGCGCGGGCCCGGCTCGAGGCCGGCCGAGGAGACATCCGGGCGGCCCTGTCGCAAGGATCGGCGGCCTGACGGCCGAGGACGACGTCGGCACGCCGTGCCGGAACCAGAGGGAGAAGGTGATGAGGACGACGACACGACGCACCGCTTGGGCCCTGGCCGGGGCTGCGGCCTCGGCGCTCGCCGGGCCGGCCCTTGCGGCCGAGACCACGCTGAAGATCGAGAGCTGGCGCAACGACGACCTTGTCGTGTGGCAGACCAAGATCATCCCCGCCTTCGAGAAGGCCTACCCGGACATCAAGCTCAACTACCAGCCGACCGCGCCCAAGGAATACGACGCGGCGCTCAACTCCAAGCTCGACGCGGGCACGGCGGGCGACATCATCGCGTGCCGGCCGTTCGACTCCTCGCAGGCGCTGTTCAAGAAGGGCGAGCTGACCAGCGTCAACGACATCGCCGGCATGGGCGACTTCTCCGCCGTCGCCAAGGCCGGCTGGACCACCGACGATGGCGCCACCTCCTACTGCGTGCCGGTCGCCGCCGTGCTGCACGGCTTCATCTACAACAAGGACGCCTTCGCCAAGGCCGGCATCAAGGATCTCCCCAAGACCACGGACGCCTTCTTCGCCGACCTCGACGCGATCAAGAAGGAGGGGTCCTTCGTGCCCCTGTCGCTCGGCACCCCCGACCAGTGGGAGGCCGCCACCATGGGCTACCAGAACATCGGGCCCAACTACTGGCACGGCGAGGAGGGCCGCGAGGCGCTGATCGCCGGCAAGCAGAAGCTGACCGACGAGGCCTGGGTGGCGCCCTTCAAGGAGCTCGCCCGGTGGAGCGGCTACATGGGCGAGGGCTTCAAGGCGCAGTCCTACCCCGACAGCCAGAACCTGTTCACGCTGGGCCGCGCCGCCATCTACCCGGCGGGCTCCTGGGAGATCGCCCAGTTCCAGAGCCAGGCGCAGTTCCCCATGGGCGTGTTCCCCCCGCCGGTGCCCAAGGCGGGCGACCCGTGCTACATCTCGGACCATCCCGACATCGCCTTGGGCATGAACGCCAAGAGCAAGAACGCCGCCGCGGCCAAGACCTTCCTGACCTGGGTCGCCTCGCCCGACTTTGCCAAGATCTACGCCAACGCGCTGCCCGGCTTCTTCTCCCTGCAGACGGCGCCCGTGAACGTCGACAACGCGCTCGCCAAGGACTTCGTCGGCTTCCGCAAGGATTGCAAGTCGACCATGCGCTCGACCTACCAGATGCTCTCGCGCGGCACGCCCAACCTCGAGAACGAGACCTGGGTCGAATCGGCCAACGTGATCAACGGGACCGACACGCCCGAGGTCGCCGCCGCCAAGCTGCAGAAGGGCCTCGACAGCTGGTACAAGCCCGGCAAGTGAGGGTCGCGCCTGGGAGACAGGCTTAACGGTCGCCGATGATGCCCTTCTCCCGCTCCGCGGGAGAAGGTGTCCGAAGGACGGATGAGGGGATCCTCAGTGCCCCACCACCCCTCATCCGCCCTGTCGGGCACCTTCTCCCCGCTTCCGCGGGGCGAAGGGGCTAATCGGGACGGACTCGTGAGATGGGCAAGGGGTCGCCCCCGATCCAGGGGCGGCGGCGGGGGTGCGATCAACGGCGAGGCCAGCCCATGAGCAAGATCGAGGATCTCTCCCTGGATGCGCCGTCGATCCCGCTCGCGGCGGGCGCCGGCGCCCTGCCGGTGCGCGTCCGCCGTTGGCACGTGCTGGTGTTCCTGACGCCGGCGCTCCTGGTCTACACCGCCCTCATGGTGGTGCCGCTGGTCGATACGCTGCGCCTCGCGCTCTACCACAAGACGGACCAGGTCAGCAGCTTCGTAGGCCTGGGCAACTTCCGCGTGCTGCTCACGGACCCGAACTGGTCGGTCCATTTCTGGTCGGCGCTCGTCAACAATCTCTACTTCTTCGTCTTCCACCTGCTGCTGCAGAACCCCGTCGGGGTGGCGCTGGCGGCCCTGCTGTCGCTGCCCAGGCTGCGCGGCAGCATGTTCTACCGGACCGCGTTCTTCCTGCCGACGATGCTGTCCTTCGTGATCGTGGGCTTCACCTGGAAGCTCATCCTCAGCCCCATCTGGGGCGTCGCGCCGACGCTGCTGGGCTATGTGGGCCTGCGCGGCTTCTTCCATCCCTGGCTCGGCCAGGAATCGAGCGCCCTGAGCACCCTCGCCCTCATCTCGGTCTGGCAGTTCATCGGCATCCCGATGATGCTGATCTACGCCGCGATGCTCGGCATCCCGGACGAGGTGATCGAGGCGGCCGAGCTCGACGGCGTCACCGGCTTCGCCCAGTTCTGGCGGATCAAGCTGCCGCTCATCCTGCCCACCATCGGGATCTGCTCGATCCTCACCTTCGTGGGCAACTTCAACGCCTTCGACCTGATCTACACGTCCCAGGGCGCGCTCGCCGGACCCAACTATTCGACCGACATCCTGGGCACCTTCCTGTTCCGCACCTTCTTCGGCAACCAGCTCCAGCTCGGCGACCCCAACATGGGCGCGGCCATCGCCACCATGATGTTCCTGATCATCCTGATCGGCGTATCGGTCTACCTGTTCGGCATCCAGCAGCGCATGCGCCGCTACCAGTTCTGAGGGGAGGGCTCCCGTGACCCGTGCCGGAACGTCCCTGCTCTCCCGCGGCGCGGTCCACCTCGCGCTCCTGCTCTACGCCGCGCTCTGCCTTGGCCCGGTGCTGCTGGTCGCCATGAACTCGTTCAAGTCGCGTGCCGCGATCTTCCGCGCGCCGCTCAGCCTGCCCGACGCCACGACCTTCGACCTCATCGGCTACAAGACCGTGCTCGGGCAGGGCGTCTTCCTGAACTACCTCGTGAACAGCCTGATCGTGACGGTGGGCTCGCTCGCGGCCGTGCTGCTGTTCGGCGCCATGGCGGCCTTCGCGCTCAGCGAGTACCGCTTCGCCGGCAACAAGCTCGTCGGGCTCTATCTCTCGCTCGGCATCATGGTGCCGATCCGGCTCGGCACGGTCGCGATCCTCAACCTGATGGTCGCCTCGCGCCTGGTCGACACGCACCTGGCGCTGATCCTGATCTACACGGCCCAGGGCCTGCCGGTCGCGGTGTTCATTTTGACGGAGTTCATGGCGGGCATCTCGATGGAACTGAAGGACGCCGGCCGCATCGACGGCCTCAGCGAGTACACGATCTTCTTCCGTCTCGTGCTGCCGCTGATCCGCCCGGCGATCGCGACCGTCGCGGTCTTCACCATGATCCCCATCTGGAACGACCTGTGGTTCCCCCTCATCGTGGCGCCGGGCGAGGCCACCAAGACCGTGACGCTCGGCGCCCAGGTCTTCATCGGCCAGTTCGTGACCAATTGGAACGCCGTGCTGGCCGCGCTCACCCTCGCGATCCTGCCGGTGCTCGTCCTCTATCTTCTCTTCTCGCGGCAGCTGATCCGCGGCATCACGGCAGGAGCCGTCAAGTGACCACGCCGCTGCGCACCCTCGTGATCGGCCTCGGCCAGATGGGGCGGAGCCACGCGCTCGCCTATCACCACAACCCCGGCTTCGAGATCGTCGGGCTGGTCAACCGCTCGCCCCTCGAGGTTCCGGCCGCGCTGGAGGACTATCCGCGCCTGCCCGACCTCGAGGCGGGCCTCGCGCTCAAGCCCGACGTCGTCTCGGTCAACAGCTACACCGACAGCCATGCGGCCTACGCCATCGCGGCCATGGAGGCCGGCGCCCACGTGTTCGTCGAAAAGCCCATCGCGGCGTCCGTGGCCGAGGCAGAGCGCGTGGTCGCCTGCGCCCGCAGCACGGGCCGCAAGCTCGTGGTGGGCTACATCCTGCGCCATCATCCGAGCTGGCAGGAGTTCATCCGACGGGCCCGGGCGCTCGGGCCGCCCTTCGTCATGCGGATGAACCTCAATCAGCAGTCGAGCGGGCCCGCCTGGGCGATCCACAAGCGCCTGATGGAGACCACCAGCCCGCTGGTCGACTGCGGCGTCCACTATCTCGACGTCATGCTGCAGATCACCGACGCGGCCCCCGTGCAGGTGCGCGGCATGGGGGTGCGGCTGTCCGACGAGATCGCGGAGACCCAGGTCAATTACGGGCACCTGCAGGTCCTCTTCGCGGACGGGTCGGCCGGCTGGTACGAAGCCGGCTGGGGGCCGATGATCTCGGAGACGGCGTTCTTCGTGAAGGACGTCATCGGGCCGCGGGGCTCGGTCTCGATCGTGATGGACGAGGGCGCGGCCTCCGCCGACACCGAGACCCATACCCGCACGGCGCGCCTGCGCTTCCACGCCGCCGCGACCGGGCCGGACGGCGCCTTCACGGCCGCCGACCAGATGATCTCCACGGCCGACGAGCCGGGCCATCAGGGGCTCTGCGATCGCGAGCAGCAGTTCCTGCTGGAGGCGATCCGGGGCGACCTCGATCTCGGCCGGCATATGGATGATGCCGTGCGCTCCCTCGCGGTCGTGCTCGCTGCGGACCGCTCGATGCGCGAGAACCGCGCCATCGATCTCTAGACCAAGGCTCCGCATCGCATGGGTTCGCTGCAGCTCCAGGACATCCGCAAGAGCTTCGCGGCGGTCGATGTTCTCAAGGGCGTCGACCTCGACGTGAGGACCGGCGAGTTCGTGGTGTTCGTGGGTCCATCCGGATGCGGGAAGTCGACGCTGCTGCGCATCATCGCGGGGCTCGACGCCCAGACCTCCGGCGACCTGCGCATCGACGGCACGCTGATGAACGGCGTGCCGCCCGCCAAGCGCGGCATCGCCATGGTGTTCCAGAGCTACGCCCTCTACCCCCATCTCACGGTGGCCAAGAACATGGGCCTCGCGCTGTCGCAGGAGGGCCGGCCCCAGGCCGAGATCGAGGCCCGCGTGAAGACGGCCTCCGACATGCTGCGCCTGGAGGCTCTGCTGGACCGCCGCCCCGCGGAGCTGTCGGGCGGCCAGCGCCAGCGGGTCGCGATCGGGCGGGCCATCGTGCGCCAGCCGAGCCTGTTCTTGTTCGACGAGCCCCTGTCCAACCTCGATGCCGCGCTGCGCGGGGGCACCCGGGTCGAGATCGCCAAGCTGCACCGCCAGCTCGGCGCCACCATGGTCTACGTCACGCACGACCAGATCGAGGCCATGACGCTGGCCGACAAGATCGTGGTGATGAACGGGGGCGTGGTGGAGCAAGTCGGCCGCCCGCTCGAGCTCTACAACCGCCCGGCCACCCGGTTCGTCGCGGGCTTCATCGGGTCCCCGGCGATGAACTTCGTCGAGGGCCCGATCGCGGCCCGCACCGGCGCCGCCACCATCGGCGTGCGGCCGGAGCACCTGGTGGTCGCGCAGGAGGGCGCCTGGGCCGGCACGGTGTCCCACGCCGAGCACCTGGGCGCCGACACCATGCTCTACGTCGAGGTGCCGGAGATCGGCCTCGTGACGGCACGCATCCTCGGCGACGTGTCGCACGAGGTCGGCGACCGCGTCGGCCTCACGCCGCAGGAGGGCCGGGTCTACCGCTTCGACGCCGCGCAACGGGCAATCTACGCCTGACAGGGCCCGCCAAGGAGGATGATGGGACGCTCCGCGCCCAAGACCTTGTGTCCATCAGCGAAAGGCGCTGTCATCCAACCATAAATCGTTTCGCTGCGCTCGCGAAGGCGGCACGGCCGCCCATCGCCGCCATCCGCCGTTGACGGCCCGCGCCGTCGATGGTTTTTCTCCGTCCTGAGACCGCACCGCGGCGCGCCGCCTCGGCAGGCGCCGGCCGGCGCGGGTGCAAGGATGGTCGTGCCGGCCCGTTGGTTCCTGATCAATCTCGACCGCTCGGCGGACCGGCTTCAATGGATGGGCCGGCAGTTCGACGCGCTCGGCCTCGCGGTGGTCCGGGTGCCTGCCGTCGACGGGGATACGCTGTCGCTCGACCACCCCGGTCTCGATCCCAAGGGGTTCTGGCGCGACGCCGCCATGGAGGTGAGGACCACGGACGCCGCGTGCTACCTCAGCCATCTCATGGCCATGCGGCTGTTCCTCGAGTCGGGGTCCGACTACGGGGTCATCCTCGAGGACGACGTCGTGCTCGGCCCCGAGACGGCGCGGCTGGTCGAGGTGCTGACCGCCCAGGGCGCGGCGGACGATTGGGACATGGTGAAGCTCGCGGGCAACAACCGCCTGCGGGCGCTGACCCTGCGGCCGCTCGCCGGCGCCTTCCGGCTCGGCGTCCCATGGACGCGCTGCCTCGGCTCGGCGGCCTATCTCGTCAACCGGCGCGCCGCGCAGCGCTATCTCGAGCGCATGCTGCCGATGACGGTGCTCTACGACCACGCCTTCGATCGCGGCTGGGCGCTCGGGCTGAGGACCCGGATCGTCGTGCCGCCCCCGGCCAGCGGCCGCTCCTCGGATCTCTCGCGCCGCTCGACGATCGACACCCCGGACCGGCCGCGCGTTAAGAACCGCAGCCTCGGCAAGGCCACCTCGCTCTGGTGGCGCGCCAAGAACGAGACGGTGCGCGTCGCCTATGCGGGGCTGTCGTGGCTGCGGTGGTCGGGCCGGGCGCGCGCGAGGGCCGGCTGAGCCCCCTCCGGTCAGAAGACGTAAGGGTAGACGTAGCGCTGGATCACGTCCTCGACGAGGAACAGCAGCAGCAGCAGGATGATGGGGGACACGTCGATGCCGCCGAGATTGGGCAGCACGCTCCGGATCGGCCGCAGCAGCGGCTCGGTCACGGCATTGAGGAAGTTCCAGACCGAGCGCACCAGCTCGTTGCGGAAGTTGATGACGTCGAAGGCCAGCAGCCACGACAGGATCGCGGTCGCGATGATGATGTAGGTGTAAAGATGCAGGACAAGCAGAACGACATCCAGGACCGCACGCATGAACACCTCGTCGACGGGGTCGGCCAGCCGCCCGGCCCGTGCGACGCGTCCTCGCGCCGCGCCATCGTCGCGCGCTGATGTAGCGATCCTCGCGAGCCGCTGCAACACGTGGGACGGCCGGCCCGCCTGCTTGACGCAAGGGCGGGCCCGCGCGATGTCAGGCGCAGCCGCCAGCCTGAGCGCTGACCGCCGCCGTGAGGGAGGCCTCGTGACCGACAAGAGGCATACCGACCGAACCAGCACGGCGATCGCCGGGCGCCTGCTGAGCGCCCAGCTCGACGTGCCCTGCACCATCCTCGACCTGTCGTCCACGGGAGCCCGGGTGCAGGTGCAGCCCGGCCTCTTCCTGCCCAAGCTCCTGTCGCTGCGCGCCAAGGAGCTCGGGGCCGATCGGCTGGTGCAGGTGGTGTGGCGCAACAGGACCCAGATCGGCGTGCATTTCGGAGGAGGGTCCCGGGCGTGACGCGGTCCTCCCTCCTTGCCGTCTTGATGTCCGCGGTGCTGCTCGCCGGCACGGCGCCGGGGCGGGCCGCCTCGCCCGACGCGGTGCTGGCCCAGTTCTTCGCGATCTGGGACGACGATGCCGAGGTGACGCCGCAGGCGGTCGCCGCGCTCTATGGGTGGCGCGTCCTCTATTACGGGGAGGCGCTGAGCAACGGGCAGGTCTATGCCAACAAGCGGGCCTTCATCCGTCGGTGGCCGGACCGGCGCTATGCCGTGGTGCCCGGCACGGTCCGCAAGGGCTGTGACCGCGGCGGGCGGCGCTGCGCCATCGGTGTCACGCTCGCCT
>CAXUMV010000146.1:0-8260 GCA_964252065.1 uncultured Lichenihabitans sp. | reverse complement strand
TACCGGATGGCCTCCCTCTCGGACCGGGCGGCCTGCGACGCTGGCATCCCGGCCAGGACTGGATCTGGCAGGTTGGCGGGTTCGGGGTCTTCGACCCCGGCATCAACGCGCTGTCGATCCTGACCAAGATCATGCCCGGACCGGTCTTCGTGCGGAGCGCCGAACTTCTGACGCCGCGCAACCGCGACATGCCGATCGCCGCGACCCTGGCCTTCGCGAGCCCGGCCGCGGGCGACGATGCGGTGCTCACGGCCGCCTTCGACTTCCGCCAGACCGGCGAGCAGACCTGGTCGATGGAGGTCGAGACCGAGGAGGGGCTGGTCCTGACCCTCGAGGCGGGCGGCTCGAGGCTGCTGGTCGACGGCGTCCACACGCTCGAGGAGCCGCCAGCCGAGTACGAGGGGATCTATCGCCGCTTCGCCACGCTGCTCGCGACCCGCACGAGCGAGGTCGATGCCGCCCCATTCCAGCTCGTCGCCGATGCGTTCCTGGTGGGCAAGCGCGTCGAAACGGAGCCGTTCGAGGACTGATCAGGCAAGGACTGATCAGGATTGGCCGTGCAGCGCCGCGAGGCGCTCGCGCGAGCACCAGACCGGGCGCCGCTCGCGCAGCAGCTTGTCGCGCCGGAGCGCCGCCGGGTTGTGGGTCCAGACCAGGGCGGCGATGAGCACGTTCTCGAGCACGTCGTGGACCCGCTCGGGCCATGCCCCGCGCCCTTCGTCGACATCCTCGAAGCCGAGGCGCGCGATGATGCGCGACACGCTCCTGTTCGAGCCCCCCAGGCCGACGAAGTTGACCCGCGCCCGCACGGCCCGCGTGCCCTCAAGGGCCGGCGTCGCCTCGACGGCGCGCGCCAGGAGGCCGAGCGAGTGGCGCAGCCGGCCGGCCGTCTTGATCGCCCAGGCGAGGTCCGCGCCGCCCTCCGGCATGGCCGGGACCCGCTCGTTCCAGCAATGGACGTCGAGCACCAGGTCGCCGGGGCGGATCTCGCTCCCGTCCGACAGCCTGACGCTGCGCCGGGCCCGGGTCGGGGCGATGCGGAGCATGCAGCCTGCGTCTTCGGCGTAAGGCTGGACCTCCGCCCTGCGGCTCAGCCCGTCGTCGATGCGGGCGATGACGCGCCGGATCGCGGCGGGCGCGGCCTCCAGGGGCAGGGCCATCCAGGGCACCGCCCGATCGCTGCTCATGCTCCCGTCTCCCGCGCCGGCCGGCCGCGATCGCGCGCGCCGGCAGGACGCTAGATAGCGGGGTTGGACGCGATTGCGAGCACCCCCGCGGGGCGTCAGGCGGCCTTGGCCAGGGGGGCGTCGTCCATGGCGCGCATGTAGAGGTCGAGCAGCGACTCCTGCTCGTCGCGCTCGTCCTTGTCCTGCTTGCGCAGCTTCAGGATCTCCTTGAGCACCTTGACGTCGAAGCCTTCGCCCTTGGCCTCGGCGAAGATCTCCTTGCGGCCCTCGTTCAGGGCCTTGATCTCCTCCTCCACCTGCTCGATGCGCTCGATAATCGAACGAATGCGGTCGCCCGCAATACCCACCGTGTCGGCCATGTCCTGCCCTCCCGTTCAGCGAGGCGCGGACCTTAGGACCGGCAGGGTAAACGCTTGGTTGCCGCCGGCCGGGTGCGGCCGGCTCAGGCGGCCCGCCTGAGCAGCACGAAGCCGAGCAGCACGAGATAGAGGAGCCCAAGGCCGGCCGGCAGGCCGCCGGCGCCCCAGCGATCCATCGCAAGGCCCAGCGCCGGCGGGCCCGCCATGCCG
This sequence comes from uncultured Lichenihabitans sp., assembly GCA_964252065.1. Classification (GTDB taxonomy): domain Bacteria; phylum Pseudomonadota; class Alphaproteobacteria; order Rhizobiales; family Beijerinckiaceae; genus Lichenihabitans. The sequence goes on along the minus strand of CAXUMV010000146.1, from coordinate 6,504 downwards.
CCGATCCCCCACATCACCGCGAAGGCCGAATTGCCAGCGAGCAGCAACGTCCCCCCGAACCGGGCGCCGAGCTCGATGATGGCGAGCGTGTAGACGTTGTAGGAGGCGGGGCCCCACACGAAGAGCAGGAGCCACAGCCACCACGGCGAGCCCATCGCGAGCGGCAGCAGGGCGGCGCCCGCGACCGTGAGGGCGCATAGCAGAACCATGGTCCCGCGCCGCGACCACCGGTCGGCCAGCCAGCCGATCGGAATCGGGAAGACGATGCTGCCGGCGGCCCAGACCGTGATCGCAAAGGCGATCTCCCGCTCGGTCAGGCCTTGGGTGGTGCCGTAGACCGGAAACAGCGCGAGCAGCGACTGGTCGAAGGCCGCCACGAGCCCGACGATGAGGAGCAGCCCGGGCGCCAGGGGAAGGAAGGCCCCGATGGAGCCGCCCCTCTCGGTGCCGACGTCCGGCAGCCGCCGGAAGACGAGGAGGAGCAGCAGGACCGCCACGGCGACGATGCCCATGCCGGCCAGGAAGGGAGGCCAGCCTCGCGTGCCGGTCAGGGTCAGCAGGAACGGACCCGTCGCCACGCCCAGCGAGAGCGAGGAGGCGAACATCCCGAGCCGTCGGCCACGCCCCAGCTGCGATCCCATCGTGTTGATCCAGATTTCGCTGGTGACGAAGAGCCCGCTGATGCCGAGCCCGAGCAGGACACGCGCCGGGAACCAGAACCAGACGTTCTGCACCAGCCCCATGAGGCCCAGGCTGACGAGCAGCAGCACCGTGCAGCAGAGGGCGAGGGCAGGCGAGCCGACGCGGCGCGTCGCGAGCGGCAGGAGGGGCGCGAAGGCGATCATGCCGATCGGCATCATGGCGCTGTTGAGCCCGATGAGGGCGGAGTCGATGCCCTGCTCCTGCAGGATCAGCGAAAAGAGCGGGTAGCACAGCCCCTGGGAGACGCCGAAGACGCCGATCAGCGCGACGACGGTCGCGATCGCAAGAGCGTGGCCGGCCTGTGGGCTTCCGATCGGCGCGCCGTCCGGATCCGGGTCCTCGACCCTGAGGGCCGGATGGTTCGTAGCGATGCCCGGACTCCTCGCTCGGCCTGGTTCTCCCCCTCTTGGACCGACCTGGGGTCGAAAAGCCATCGAAACCGCCGGCCGCCCACGCTTCGTCAACCAAGCGCGGGCAAGGTGGAGGGACGATCATCCTGTCCGAGGCTCCGATGCGCTCCCTCCTCTCCCTCGCCTGCGGCGTCCTGGTCCTGCTTCCCGGCTTGGCGTCCGCCGAGATCGGCAAGGCGGTGCCCTCCGCCACCACCCAGCAGATCGACTTCTTCGCCAGCCTCCATCCCGATTGCTCGGCCACCGGAACGCCCGTCGTGCGCCTGATCGACGGGCCGACCAAGGGCCTGATCACCACCGAGAAAGGCCGGGACTTCCTGCCCTTTGCCAAGGGCAATCCCCGCTCCCGCTGCAACATGCGGCGGGTCTCGGGGCTCAAGCTGCTGTACCGCTCCGCCGACGCCTTCATCGGCACCGACAAGGTCCGGATCCTGATCCTGTCGGGCAGCGGCGAGAGCCGCGAGGCCACCTACACGATCGAGGTGCGCTGACCTCTCCGCCCTCGGTCCGTCATCGCGAGGCGCAAAGCGCCGTGGCGATCTATGCTCCGGTTTGGAGACCCGGCAATGGATCGCGTCGCTGCGCTCGCGACGCCGGCATCGGGGTTCGGTCCCGGTTGACGCGATGCCATCCGGCACGAGGGCTCAGGCCTTGCGGGCGCCGGTCGCCTTGCGCAGGCGCTCGATCGCGGGTTCCAGCGGCCGGGCGCCGTCCGCGTAGTCGCTCCAGGCCTTGCTCCGGCCGAGCAGCGCCGGCACGCTCCGCATCGTGTATTTCTGCGGGTCGAGGCCCGCCCTCACCTGGGCCCAGGTGACCGGCATCGAGACCGGCGCGCCGGGGCGGGCGCGCGGCGACAGCGGCGCCACCGCGGTGGAGAGGCGGTCGTTGCGCAGGTAGTCGAGGAAGATGCGCCCCGCGCGCACCTTCTTGGCCATCACCACCACGAAGCGGGAGGGCGCCTCGCGCTCCATCGCCTCGCAGAACGCCTTGGCGAAGGCCTTGGCGGCCGGCCAGTCGAGCGTGCTGGCCCGCCCGCGGGCCAGCGGGGTGACCACATGCAGCCCCTTGCCGCCCGTGGTCTTGCAGAAGGCGACGAGGCCCAGAGTCTCCAGCCGCTCGCGCATGTCCCGCGCGGTCTGGACGACGGTGGCGAACGCCACGTCGGGCCCCGGATCGAGGTCGAATACGAGGCGGCCCGGCACCTCGGGCTGGCCGGGCAGGCAGTTCCACGGATGGAGCTCGAGGCCCGCGATCTGGGCCACGGCCGCAAGGCCCTCCACCCGGTCGATCTGCAGGTAGGGCTTCTTGTCGCCGCGCACGGTCACGAGATCGAGGAGGTTCGAGGTCCCCGGCATGGCATGCCGCTGGAAGAAGGTCTCGCCCCCGATCCCGTCCGGGGCGCGGGTGATCGAACAGGGCCGGCCCTCGATATGGGCCAGCAGCTTGGGGCCCACCGCCTCGAAGTAGCGGGCGAGGTCGAGCTTGGTCACGGGCGCTTCGCCCGCCGCCGCTGCCGGCCACATCGCCTTGTCGGGGTGGGACACCGTCACGCCCATGACGCTCGAGGGGCCGGGGGCCTTGCGCCGGGGCTCGATCCGGGCAGTCGCCGCGGGCACCGCGACCTCTTCTGCGGGCGCCGGCGTCTCGGCCTCCACCTCGCCCGCCGGCTTGTCGTCGCGCAGGCCCTTGAAGGCGGCCTGCCGCACCATGCCCTCGTCGGTCCAGCCTTCGAACTCGATCTCGGCCACCAGATCGGGCCGCGTCCAGTGGACGTCGGGGCCGCGGCGCGGCACGCCGGTGCCCTTGGTGAACGGTGATCTGTCTGCCGCCACCGCCTCGAGGCGCGGCAGGAGCCTCGCCACCGTGGCGGCGCCGTACCCGGTGCCGACCCGGCCGACATAGATGAAGTCCGGGCCCTTGTTGACCCCGGCGAGCAGCGACCGGAAGCGGCCGTCCGTCGTCGTCCAGCCGCCGATCACCACCTCGTGCCCGGCCCGGCACTTGGCCTTGGTCCAGGTCTGGCTGCGGCCCGACGCGTAGGGGGCATCCAGGCGCTTGGACACGATGCCTTCCAGCGACAGCCGGCAGGCCGACTTGAGGATCGCGTCGCCGCCCGTGCCGAAATGCTCGACGTAGCGCAGGCGCAGGTCCTCGGCGTGCCCCGCGAGGAGGGTCTTGAGCGCGGCCTTGCGGGCCTCGAGAGGCTCGGCGCGCAGATCGCGGCCGCCGGCGAACAGGAGGTCGAAGGCGTAGAAGATGAGCTCGCCCGTCGCCTCCTCCGACAGCGCGGCCTGCAGGGCCGAGAAGTCGGGCGCCCCGTTGTGGTCGAGCGCCACGATCTCGCCGTCGACCAGGCTGTCGGGCAGGCCGCGGGCCGCGGCGGCGATCGTGCGGAACTTGTGGGTCCAGTCGAGTCCCGTCCGGGTCCGGAGCGTAGCGGCGCCGGCGACGACCCGCAGCTGCACCCGGTAGCCGTCGAACTTCACCTCGTGCGCCCAGCCGGTGCTGGCGGGCGGCCGCTCGACGATCCGGCAGAGCTGCGGGGCGACGAAGTCGGGGATCGCCGCGGGTTTGGAGCGGGACGCGGGAGTCGGCCGGGCGGCCGCTCCGGCCGGCGGGACCGGCTTCGGCCTCCCGGCCCGCGCCGGCCGGGGCGCCTCGGCCGCGGGCGCCGCGTTGGAATGCCAGACCGCGTCGGGTTTCGGGGTGGCGGCCGAGCCGTCCTGCATGAACGGGACGGGGGCCGCGCCCCGACCCGCCGCGATGGCCGCCATCGTGCGGCCGGAGGCGACCGAGCGGTCCTCGGCCAGCAGCGCGTCGGCGTCGCCCTCGCGGGCGTCCTCGTCGGCGTGCTTGATCAGCAGCCAGTTAGTGCGCTTGCCGCCCGTCCGGTCCTTCTTCATCCGCACCAGGACCCAGCTGCCGTGCAGCCGCGTCCCCGTGAGGCGGAACTTGAAGTCGCCTCCCGCCAGCCCCTGCTCGGGCGTCTGGCCCCCATCGGGCTCCCACGTGCCGCGATCCCAGAGCTGCACGGTGCCCCCGCCGTACTGTCCCTTGGGAATGGTGCCCTCGAAGTCGCCGTAGTCGAGCGGGTGATCCTCGACCTCGACCGCGAGGCGCTTGTCGTGCGGGTCGAGCGAGGGGCCGCGGGTCACGGCCCACGACTTGAACACCCCGTCCAGCTCCAGCCTGAGATCGTAGTGCAGCCGGCTCGCATCGTGCTTCTGGACCACGAAGCGCCGGCGGCCGGCGGCCGCGACGGGCCTGTCGCCGCTCGGCTCCACGGTCTTGGCGAAGTCGCGTTTTGCGCGGTAGGTCGACAGCGACTTGGGGGATGCCACGGCAGGGCCTCCTTACGCGGGGAACGGCGAGGCGACTCTCGCAACGCGGGTGCGGCCGCTCAAGTTCAATCCGCTTGGCGCCGGGCGATGTTCTATTTCTGTTCCGGTCGTGCCAAGATCGCCGCGGGGTCCATGGAACGAACGCGCGTGACACTCCGGCCAGAGCCCGATCCACCCGCCGCCGCCGGCCAGGCGCCGCCGCGCAAGATCATCCATGTCGACATGGATGCCTTCTTCGCGGCCGTCGAGCAGCGCGACAACCCCGACCTGCGGGGCCGGCCGATCGCGGTCGGCGGCGCGCGCGAGCGGGGCGTCGTCGCGGCGGCCAGCTACGAGGCGCGGGTGTTCGGCGTGCGGTCCGCCATGCCGTCGGTCACGGCGCGGCGCAAATGCCCGGAGCTCGTCTTCGTGAAGCCGCGCTTCGAGGTCTACAAGGCCGTCTCGCTGCAGGTGCGGGACATCTTCGCCGCCTACACCGAGGCCATCGAGCCGCTGTCGCTGGACGAGGCCTATCTCGACGTCACGCAGAACCGCAAGGCCGTGGTCTCGGCCACCGCGATCGCGCAGGAGATCCGGGCGGCGATCCGGGCCGCGACCGGCCTCACGGCCTCGGCGGGCGTCAGCTACAACAAGTTCCTGGCCAAGCTCGCCTCCGATCACCGCAAGCCCGACGGGCTGTTCGTCATCCCGCCGGGGTGGGGCGCCGCCTTCGTCGAGACGCTGCCGGTCGGCCGCTTCCACGGCGTCGGGCCCGCGACCGCGGCCAGGATGGCTCGCCTCGGGATCGCGACGGGCCTCGACCTCCGCAACCAGGCCCTCGAGGTGCTGACCCGGCAGTTCGGCAAGGCCGGCCCCTACTACTACTGGATCGCGCGCGGGGTCGACGAGCGGCCCGTGCGGGCCAACCGGGTGCGCAAGTCGGTTGGCGCGGAGACCACCTTCTTCACCGATCTGCATGATTTTGCGGCCATGCGCGACGCGCTGCAGCCGATCCTCGACAAGGTCTGGCGACATTGCGACGGCCACGCCCTGCAGGCCAGGACCGTGACGCTGAAGCTCAAATATGCCGACTTCAGGATTCTCACGCGGCGCCTGACGGTCCCCCGCCCGGTCGCGGGCCGGGCGGATCTCGAGGCCGTGAGCCTCGATCTGCTGCGCCCCCTCGCGCCGCCGCCGTTGGGAGTCCGCCTGCTGGGCGTGTCGGTGTCGGGCTTTACGGCACCCTCGCCCCCGCGCGAGGGCGGGCAGATGAGCCTGTCGTTGTAAAGGAGGGACGGCACGGGGCAATTCCCCCGGTGGCGGGCGTCGGACTTGCATGCCCGGTCCTGATTGGGTCAATTCGGGACCAAGCGCGTCCGCCACGTCCCTTTCGGAGCTTGTTATGCAGATCGGCGTCTTCATTCCCATCGGCAACAATGGATGGCTGATCAGCGAGAACTCGCCGCAATACATGCCGAGCTTCGACCTCAACCGCGAGGTCGTGCAGCGGGCGGAGCGCTACGGGTTCGACTTCGCCCTGTCCATGATCAAGCTGCGCGGCTTCGGCGGCAAGACCGAGTTCTGGGACCATAATCTCGAGTCGTTCACGCTGATGGCGGGCCTCGCCGCCGTGACCAGCAGGATCAAGCTGTTCGCGACCGCCGCGACGCTGGTCATGCCGCCGGCCATCGTGGCCCGCATGGCCTCCACCATCGATTCCATCAGCCATGGCCGGTTCGGCCTCAACGTCATCACCGGCTGGCAGCGGCCCGAATACTCCCAGATGGGGCTGTGGCCCGGCGACGAATACTTCGAGCGGCGCTACGAGTACCTGGGCGAATACGTCCACATCATGCGCGAGCTCTGGGAGACGGGGCAGTCCGACTTCAAGGGCGACTTCTTCAAGATGGACGACTGCCGCCTGAGCCCGCGGCCGCAGGTGCCGATGAAGGTCATCTGCGCCGGGCAGAGCGATGCGGGCCTCGCCTTCTCGGCCCGATACGCCGACTACAACTTCTGCCTCGGCAAGGGCGTCAACACGCCGACCGCCTTCGCGCCCGTGGTGGGCAAGA
>CAXUMV010000145.1:0-8274 GCA_964252065.1 uncultured Lichenihabitans sp. | reverse complement strand
TCGCCCTTGTCGTCCGGCACCGTCTTGCCGTGCTCGCGAGCGAGCAACTCGGCGAGCTCGTCCATGTTCTTGTGGATGAGGTCGAGGAACTTGATGAACACGCGGGCGCGGCGCTGCGGGTTCACGGCGCCCCAGGCCGGCTGGGCCGCCCTGGCGTTCTCGACCGCGGCCCGGACCTCGGCGGCGGAGGCGAGCGCCACGCGGCCACGGGCCTCGCCCGTCATCGGCTCGAAGACGTCCGCCGAGCGGCCCGATGTGCCGGCGACATGCTTGCCGCCGATGAAGTGCCCGTAGTCCCGCATCCCGTCGTCCTCCCCCTCGATCGTTGACACCGGTGGTAGCTCTTTGCATCCTTGCACCGCAACGAGCGTCTTCGCCCATTCGTTGTGCGGGAATGCGTATCGTGCAGTGGGACGACCTTCGCGTGTTCCTGGCCGTTGCGCGCACGGGCCAGTTCCTGGCCGCGGGCCGCAGCCTCAAGCTCGACCATGCGACGGTGAGCCGACGGGTCGGCGCGCTCGAGCGCGACCTCAAGGCCCGGCTCTTCGTGCGGCGCACGACGGGCGTCATGCTGACCGCGGCGGGCGAGCGGCTGCTCGGCACAGCCGAGCGGATGGAAAGCGAGGCGATCCGCCTCGAATCCGACCTGACGGACCGCGATTTCGAGCTGTCCGGCACGGTGCGGGTCGGGGCGCCCGATGGGCTGTCGACCTACTATCTCGCCCGCAGCTTCGCAGCACTGGCCCGCCAGCACCCGGGCATCGTGGTGCAGCTAGTTCCGACGCCGCAGCTCGGATCGCTCGGCAAGCGCGACACCGACATCACGGTGGCGCTCGAAAAGCCGCAGACCGGGCGCTACGTCACGGCCAAGCTGACCGACTACACGCTCGGCATCTTCGCCCATCCCGACTATCTCAAGGACCGTCCGGCGCCCGCGGAGGCGGGCGGGCTCGCCGGACACCGCCTCATCGGCTACGTGGCGGACTACGCCTACTCGAGCGCGCTCGACTACGTGCGCACCCTGTTCGAGGACGCCCCCACGGCCTTCCAGTGCACGAGCGCGATCGGCCAGCTGGAGGCGGTCCGGGCGGGCCTGGGCCTCGGCATCATCCACGACTTCATCGCCGCCCGGCACCCCGAACTCATTCGGGTGCTGCCGGAGCGGCGGGCGCAGCGGGCCTACTGGATCGTCGAGCACGAGGATGTGCGCAGCCTGGGACGGGTACGGGCCGTGCACGAGCACATCGTGGCGCGCGTCGTGGCCGACCGGGCGCTGTTTCAGCCGGCTGCCGCGATCCTGAGATCGTAGAACCGGGCCGCGTTGCCCCCGAAGATCGCGCCGCGCTCGGCCTCGGAACAAGACGCCGTGAGGTCGCTCGCGATTTCGAGCCAGAGATCGTAGGTCGTCGCCCGGAGGCAGACCGGCCAGTCCGAGCCGAACATGACCCGGCCCGGCCCGAAACTCTTGAGGACGTGCGACACGTAGGGCTCGATATCGGCCGCCTTGGCGCCCTCGTCGGCCTCCGTCATCAGGCCGGACAGCTTGACCAGGGCCGAGGTCTCGTGGGCCAGGCGGGCGATATCGGTCGCCCAGGGCGCAAAGGCGCCGTCCCGGATCTGGGGCTTGGCGGCATGGTCGATCACGATCCGGAGTTCGGGATGGCGCAGCGCCCGCCGCAGGAACGGGGCGATATGCTGGGGATGGAGCAGCGCATCGAAGCAGAGGTCCATCTCGACGAGCGCATCGAACGCCCAGCCGATGTTGGAGTGGGTGACCCATTTGAGATCGGCGATGTCCTGGATCATCGGCCGCACGCCGCGGAACTTCGGGTTGCGGCGGAACCGCTCCAGGGCGGCAAGGTGGCTGCGGTCCTCGAAATCGATCCAGCCCACGACGCCCAGCACAGTGGGCTCGCGGTCGGCGATCGCCAGCAGGTAGTCGGTCTCATCCAGCGTCGGGGCGGCCTGGATGAGCACCGTGCCGACCAGGCCGTCGCGCAGCAGCAGCGGCTTGAGATCGGCGGGCGTGAAGCGGTGATCCAGCGTCCCGCCCGGCTGCATCCAGTAGTAGTCGCCCCGCACGGGATCCCAGTAATGCTGGTGGGCGTCGATGCAGGGCACGCCGTTGATCACGCTCGATCTCGCTTCTCGCCCCGGAAGACCGGGCCATCGGCCCGGCACCAGCGTGCCGCCGCAAGGGCTATGCCAGGGGCGGCGCGGGCCGCCGGGCCTATCGCTCAGACGTTGTAGGAATCGTCGCTGCCGCCGGGATCGAACCCGCCGTCGGTGAAGTCGTCGGACTGCTCCTGCAGGAAGTCCTGCTGGGCGTTGGCGTCTGTGTCCGCCTGGCTGAAGCCGGCGCCCTGGCTGTCGCCGCCCGCTCCCGCGTCGTCGCCGTAGTAGTTGTTGACGACCGTCTCGCCGCCGGCAGCCCCGGCGCCACCGCCGGAGGCGATGCCGAACGGATTGTTGTGGCCCCCGAACAGCCCGCGCAGGGCATCGGCCGCCAGCACGCCGCCGGCGACACCCGCCGCGGCACCCAGCGCGCCGCGCAGGAAGCCCCCGCCCTGCGGCGCGCCGCCCTGCGGGGCATAGTCCTGCTGCGGGGCATAACCTTGCGCGCCACCCCAGGGCCCGCCCTGGGACGGCTGCGGCTGGCCGTAGCCCCGGCCCTGCCCCCAGGCCCCACCGGCGGGCGGCACCTGCTGGCGCTGCGGAGCCGCCTGCCCGCCGCCGAAGATGGACTTGCCGATATTGCCGAGGAAGCTCGTCTCCTCCTGCGGCGGCCCGCCCTGCACTTGCGCCTCGAGCGCCTGGATCTTTTCCGCGGCCGCGCGCAGCGCCTGTTCCTGCACGATGACGGTCTGCGAGAGCAGGTAGGGCGCATAGGGCTGCCCGCGCACGCGGTCGGCGATAAAGGCTTCCGCCTCGCGGTCCCGCGGCTGGCTGGCGGCGCCGGTCATCCGGTCGAACAGGCCGGTCAGCAATTGGCGTTCGTCGGGGGTCATGGCTCATCCTCTCCGCCTGGGCGGCCTGCCCGGCCCGGCCCATCGTGGCGGCTCGACCGACGGCATCGGCCGCGCCCTGCACCATAACCCTTCAGCGCGCGTCCTGGATGCATGAAGCTTTCGTCATTTGCCGCGGGCCCGCCCGGCCGGTCACACCGCCTCCGCCGCACGGGCATTGACTTCGCCCCGCCGGACGGACATCGGAACGCATCATGAAGTTCCTCGACGAAGCCAAGGTCTACATCCGCTCGGGCGACGGGGGTGCCGGCGCCGTCTCGTTCCGCCGGGAGAAGTTCATCGAGTTCGGGGGACCGGACGGCGGCGACGGCGGCCGCGGCGGCGACGTCGTGGTGGAGTGCGTCCCGGGCCTCAACACGCTCATCGACTACCGCTACCAGCAGCACTTCAAAGGCAAGACCGGCATGCACGGCATGGGCAAGAACCGCGCCGGGGGCCGGGGCGCCGATGCGGTCATGAAGGTGCCCGAGGGCACGCAGATCCTCGAGGAGGACGGCGAGACCCTGCTGGCCGACCTCGTCCATGTGGGCGACCGCTTCGTGCTGGCCAAGGGCGGCAACGGCGGGTTCGGCAACGCCTATTTCCAGTCCTCCACCAACCAGGCGCCGCGGCGCGCCAACCCCGGGCAGGAGGGGATCGAGCGCACGGTCTGGCTGCGCCTCAAGCTGATCGCCGACGCGGGGCTGGTCGGCCTGCCGAACGCCGGCAAGTCCACCTTCCTGGCCGCCGTGTCGGCGGCGCGGCCGAAGATCGCCGACTACCCGTTCACGACCCTCAAGCCCGGCCTCGGGGTCGTGCGGGCGCATGACCGCGAGTTCGTCCTGGCCGACATCCCCGGCCTGATCGAGGGCGCCCACGAGGGGCTCGGGCTCGGCGACCGCTTCCTGGGCCACCTCGAGCGCTGCTCGGTGCTGCTGCACCTCGTCGACGCCACGAGCGAGCACGCCGGGCGGGCCTACAGGACCATCCGGGCGGAACTCGACGCCTACGGCCAGGGCCTCGGCGAGAAGCCCGAGATCGTGGCGCTGACCAAGATCGACGCCGTCGATCCCGAGACCCTCAAGACCCAGACCGCGAGGCTCCGGCGCGTGGCCGGCCGGGCGCCGCTCCGGCTGCGGCAAGTCCACGCTGCTGTCGGCCGTCGCGGGGCTCAACGTCCCGGCGGCCCTGTCCGCCATCGTGCAGGCCATCGACGCCGCGCGCCCGGTCGTCGCCGAGCCGGCCGAGGAACCGACATGGCAGCCATGACGCGGGCGGGGTGACCCTGCGGGGAAAGCTGTGCGACGCATGCGGCGGCCGTGACCCCGTCGTCGATGGTGCAGGACAGAGAGTACGCATGACAGGCAAGAGATGGTCGTCGAGGCTCCGCAGCAGCGTCTTGAGGCCGTTGCCGAGCGCGAGCCGCGCAGCGGGCGACCAGGCCCGCGACGCCCATTGCTGGGCCGAGGCCGCCGATCATTTGAGATACCGTCCGAGCGATGTCGACAGCTGGGTCCAGCGCGGCAACTGTCTCAAGGAAGTCAGCCAGTATGATCAGGCGCTACCGGCCTATGGCCAAGCTCAAGATGTGAACGCTGCAGATGCAGACGTCCACCTTCAGAAGGGACATCTTCTCAAACTGATGGAATGGCGGAAGGGAGCGATCGAGGCGTACAGGCGCTCACTCGACCTCAAGCCGAACGGTAACCCGGCCTTCCAAGAATTAATGGGGCTCGGCCCACGAAGCGATCGGTTTGGTGTTCAGCGGCGGCGTTGATGAAGCCGTAGCGACAACGATCTTTGTCGATTTTACCGACCTCGTCATCTGTCTGCGGCACAACGACTCGCTGAGCGGCATGCAGCGTGTCGTCGCTAACCTTTTGATGCATGGCAAGGCGTTCACTGACAGTGAAACAGGCAAGAACTGTCAGATCATGCCCGTCTTGCCTGATTATCATGGCCTTGTGCTCTCATCGGCTCACGTGAGCCTTGTCGACAGTCTCCTCGAAACCGTGGAGGCCCGCCGAGGTCGCGATGCCAAGATTTTAGAAATTAGATGTAGAGGTCTTGTTCGTACCAGTTCCCTGATCAAAAACACAGGTCGCTATTGTTCCGCCACAGAAATTACCAGAGATATAGTAATAGTTGCTAGAACCAGATGCAACCTGGATTCCATAGCTGACCTGCTGCGATCCAAAATTGGGTGGACGATCTAGAGCATTTCCGATTATACTAAAATCACTGACTCCAGGAGCCACATAGATGTTGGGGTAACTTCCTGCACCGACCAGACTATTGACCTGAACCGCAGCATTAACAATTCTATTTCCTTTACCGCCGGCAAGTGAAATACCTTGAGCAGAATTAGCTTGGAATACACCCCCGGTGACTGTGACAAGGCCTCCAGCATTAGCGCCGACAGCCAAACCGGCGTTTGTTAAGGATAGGTTGTGATAATCATCTACCAGTTCCATATCGTAACCCGCGTTGACGAGCATCCCGAAGCTAAAATTACGTTCTACCTCAAGATCATGAAATCGACCGAATATCGGCGCGCTTGATGCACTAGGAAACTGATCTTGTATGATGACGCCCTGGTATGCATTGAGCAAAGCTGAGTTATTAACTCTTAGTGTATCACCGTTACTGTCATTAATTAGCCAATACATGGAGTTTGACTCCAATCTCCAAGCGACCGTACCATCAATAATCGTGTTGTTAAATGCGCTTGTCGGATTTATACCGCTTGGAAGACCGCTCGGGCCACTACCAGAGCTTGCGGTCACACCGTTTGTCGAGGCTTGATAGATGTAGCCGTTAACATATGTGACTTGGCCGACGTTAACATTCTTGTTTGGAGCCCAAGCAATAACATCGGCTTGGCTTGGACTAGAAATCGGGTACGGGTTGTCTGTAGTAAGATTGTTAATCGTTAGACCTCCAATCGCAGCCGTACCGCTTCCGCCAAAATAGACGCCTTGCGTTCCAAGCATAAATCTAAGTGATACATTGGTGATCTGGTAACCAGCGCCACCAGGCGTGGTGAATGCGATGCCATTGAAAGCATATTGTATGTGAACGTTCTCAACAAAACATTGGAAGCAGTTGGAAACCTTTATTTGAAACCCCTGAGTACGGACGGAAGGTGACAACGCGCAGTTTTTAATACCAGCGTCACTTACACCACTGAATGTTATGAAATCCCCGGTTGTTGAACTCTGCCGCAAAAGTACGCCGCCGAAATTAAGTGGATTACCGTCTCCCTCACATTCGATGACAGTTCCGTTAGTGTTGATAGTCGGAAAAGCACTAATTTTGTAACTACCTCTATTAAAATAAAGAGTACCACCTTTTGACGATAGAAGAGCATACGCCGCGGCTACAGCACTTGTGCTGTCGTTCACGCCGGAGGCATCTGCGCCGAACCATGTGGCATGAACCGGCGAACTCACCGCTTCGAAAGATCGTAACCAGCGGCCGGAGCCCGATACTGAGGTTGGTTTTATCACGCTGCCACCATCGTCAGCGGCCGCACTGTTTGGGTTCCAGTAAAATGAACCCCCACCGCCGTCCCCTGGCGTCGAGTAGCCGCGAAGTGCCACCGTGAGGCCATATGGAGGGCTGGACGGATTGAAAGCCCTTAGATCAGCAATCTTGTCTCGCGTTTGAACGAGAGTAGTAGAGTCTGGAGCCGTTTGTGCTAACAGTGGACAGATACATAAAACAGAAATTGACATGAATAAAGTAATAAAATTTAAATATCGCTTTATCTTTACAGTTAAAGTCGATATCAACGCGGTGTTTTGAGAAATGTCAGCGCGCATAGGGAGCTCCGAATCACTTCAGGTTGATAAATTTGCGAAATGCTAGTCCTGGACTGTTTAACCTGCAAGTTGCAGATACTCGCTCGCCGTAGGCAACTTTTTCCATACAGCTGATACGCGGGTCGGCGGGTGGTATGCCTGCGAGGGCTGGGGCTGCTGGGCCGCCAAGCGCCGCGCTGACCTTCGGATCGACACCGCCCTCGAGCCGGGGACCGCGGTGATCGTCGCGCTGTGCCTCAGGACGCCGGGCGAGGAAGTCCCCGGCGACTGCAGGGTCGACATCGGTCCCCGCACGCAGCGGTTCGAACGGCTGGGCCAGGCGCCCCGCTGGTTCGTGGCGGACGGGGTGGTCGGCCAGGACGGCGCGATTTCGGTCGTGCTCACGGTCGGTCGGGGCTTCGCCGGCGAGGACGGCACCGACCGTTACGTGGGCATCCTCGCCCTCGGCTTCGCCCGGGCCGACGAGCCCGCGAGCCGCCTGCGCCTCGTGGAGGCGATCGTGCCCGGCGGGCTCCCGGCCTCCTGAGCGGGCCTCACCCCCCGAAGGCCGCGGTCCAATCGTCGTAGCGCCGCAGGAGGTCGGCCGGGTCGGCGAAGATCGCCGTCGCGCCGCCGTCCCGCATGTCTTTTTCCGGGAAGCCGCCGCACAGGACCCCCACCGCCGCGAGCCCGGCCTTGCGGGCCCGCCTCCGCGTCGTAGGGCGTGTCCCCCACCACCAGGCAGCGCGCCGGGGGCAGCCCGAGGCGACCCAGCGCCGCCTCGAAGCAGCGATGCTGAGACAAGGGCGACCATTGCGCCGGCGAGCCCGGACACGGTAGACCGAAGAGGACGTTCAGCAACGCATCCAGACACATGAGCGGCGCCCGGCGCGCCGCCACCCGGGGCGGGAGACCAACGATGTCGCACGAGATGGATCCGGCGAGCCCGGCGGCCCCGACCCGGCGCAAGCTGCGCTCCCAGCTCTGGTTCGACAATCCCGAGAACCCGGGGATGACGGCGCTCTACATCGAGCGCTACCTCAATTTCGGCCTGACCCCGGGCGAGCTCCGGTCCGGCAAGCCCATCATCGGCATCGCCCAGACCGGCAACGACCTGTCGCCCTGCAACCGCCACCACCTCGAGCTCGCCAAGCGCGTGCGCGACGGCATCATCGCCATGGGCGGGGTGCCGATGGAGTTTCCGGTCCACCCCATCCAGGAGACCGGCAAGCGCCCGACCGCGGCGCTCGACCGCAACCTCGCCTATCTCGGCCTTGTCGAGACGCTCTACGGTTATCCGCTCGACGGGGTGGTGCTGACCACCGGCTGCGACAAGACCACGCCGGCCTGCATCATGGCGGCCGCGACCGTCAACATCCCGGCCATCGTGCTGTGCGGCGGCCCCATGCTGAACGGCTGGCACAACGGCGAGCGCACGGGCTCGGGCACCATCGTGTGGAAGAGCC
>CAXUMV010000144.1:780-8346 GCA_964252065.1 uncultured Lichenihabitans sp. | reverse complement strand
GATCCGCTTGAGGCGCAGCGCGGTCGCGCTCGCGGCGCTCGCCACCGTGCCGGCCAGGGTCAGCGGCAGGAAGCTGTCGAAGAGCGGGTCCTCGATCGGGCAGTAGGCGTCCTTGTAGCGCGCCTCCCCCACCCCGAGATCGAAGCTCTCGAACCCTTCGGCGCATTTCTGCCGGAGCACCGCCACGAGCAGCAGTTCGCCTGGGCTCGCGCGGGCATAGGCGGGATCGAGGTCGTAGGAGATCAGGAGGCCCGAGAACCGTCCTCGGTGCGCTAGCCCGCCGAAGGTCGCCACGATGCGCGGGCCGCAGAACAGGGCGTGGAGCTCGACCGGCCCCCCGGGCGGGGCGGCGGCGCGTGCGAACAGGGCCTTGACCGCGGCGAAGTCCGGCGACGCGACCCCGATGGCGGCCATCTTGGCGGCCTTCTGCCGGATGTGGGCCTCGAGCACCGCCTCGATGTCCTCGAGCGTCCGGGCGACCCGATGCTCGAGGGCGCCGAGCGTCGCCAGATGCGCCGCCTTGGACCGCAGCTTCTTGCGCCCCGCCGCCGACTGGTGGGCCCGGAGGAAGGCCTCGGCGTCGTGCTGCAGGACCGCCCTGTGGCTCGAGCTCGGGCTCGGCTGGGTCCGCCCGAGGCCCGCGGCCGGATTGCCGAAATCTCCCCAGGCCCGCGGCTGGTTGACGAAAGCATAGAGGTCGACCGCGCCCCGCCCGGCCTGCCGGAGCAGGCGGTCCACATCGGCCTCCCGCCAGCGCAGGCGCCTGTCGTAGAGCCCCATGTTGTAGTTGGTCTCGCGTCCGCCGAGGAACACCGCGCGCCGGAGGCCTCCGGCCGCCCTGATGCCCAGCGGCAGCAGGGCGACGGGCGCCTGCTCCCGGTCGTAGGCGGTGACGATGAACGGCGTGACCCCCGTGGCCCGGCCCTCGGTCGCCATCCAGGCGTCGAGCCAGGCCCGGCGCTGGTAGGGCGAGGCATCGGCCACCGCCTCGAGCCGCGACCAGTCCGCGGCCGCGGCGGCCAGCGAGGCGTGCACCGCGACGGTCGCGAAGGGCAGGGCGCGCCTGCCCTCGCGGGGGGAGGTCGGCTCGGCCGCACCCGCGAGGTCCGCCGTCGCGGCGACCCCCTCGGCTTCGTCCCGCATCATCGTGACCGACCTTCCCTGGCCCGGGCGAGCGACCCGGCGCCGGGCCACTCTGCCCCAAGAGCCTCAATCAAAAGTCAATCTTCCCTTGCCTATGGTCTTGGGTGGGGGTTCCTGATGGATTGGCGAAGACTTCTGATCGAGGCCGGCTTCGGCGTGCTGGGCGCGAGCGGCCTTCACGCCGCGGCCGCCCCGCTGACCCGCGGGCTCGGGGCGATCCTCACCTTTCACCACGTCCTGCCCGACGTCAGCGAGGGTTTCGCGCCCAACCGGCTCCTCACCGTCACCCCCACCTTCCTCGACCAGATCATCCGGCGCCTGCGGGACCTCGGCTACGAGATCGTCGGCATGGACGATGCGGTAAAACGTCTTGCGGCCGAGGCGCCGCCGCAGCGCCGCTTCGCGGTGCTGACCTTCGACGACGGCCTGCGCGACCATCTCGACCACGCCCTGCCGGTGCTGGAGCGCCATGGCGCGCCCGGCACCTTCTACGTGACGACGGGCTTCGCGGACCGGACCGCGCGGCTCTGGTGGATCGAGCTCGAGGAGGCGGTGCGCCGGGCCGATCACCTGTCCGTGATGGTCGGCGGCGAGCGGATCGAGCGCGACACGCGCGATCCGGCCGCCAAGCGCCTCGCCTTCGACGACATCTACTGGCACCTGCGGGAGGGGCCCGAGGAGACGCTCCGCGCGGTGGTCGACGAGCTCTGCCGCCAACACGCGGTCGACCCCGCCGCCCTCGTCGACCGCTACTGCCTCGACTGGTCCGGCATCGAGGCGCTGGCGCGCCACCCGCTCGTGACGGTCGGGGCTCACACGCTTTCCCATCCCATGCTGGCCAAGTACCCCGAGGACTTCGCGCGCCGCGAGATCGGCGAAGGCCGCCTGATCCTCGAGCGGCGCCTCGGCCGCCCCGTGCAGCACCTCGCCTACCCGGTCGGCGACCCGGGTTCGGCCGGTATGCGCGAGTTCCGCATGGCTTGCGAGGCGGGCTATGCCAGCGCGGTGACGACGCGCCCCGGGCTCCTGTTCCCCGCGCACGACAAGCACCCCCACGCCCTGCCGCGCGTCTCGATGAACGGCTACTACCAGACGAGGCGCGCGCTCGACGTGCTTATGTCGGGCCTCGCGCTGATGCTGTGGAACAAAGGGCGGCGCGTCCTGCCCGCGTGAGGGGCCGGATGCTTTAGCTGCGGGGGACCTCGCCCGCATCGGGACGTTCCATCCAGGTGATCAGCGGCAGCAGCGGCAGGACCCAGGCGAGGCCGACGATGCCGAAGAACAGCGCCTGCACCCAGCCCGGCGCCTGGTGCACGGGCTCGGACTGGGCGACCAGCATGGCGCTCGTGGCGTAGACCGCCAGAAACGACAGCAGCAGAACGGTTCCGGTCAGCTTGCGGAGGCGTCGGCGCATGGCATCGGGGCTCGTGGCGCGACATGGCGCGCGGGGCGTTTGCGTTGCGCCGTCACTCGCCATAGATCAGGCTTGGATGCAAGGCGCCGCCATGTCACGGCAGGGCTCCGATTCAGGTGAACAGATGCCGGCTATGCCCTTCTCCCCGCAAGCGGGGCGAGGTGGCACGCCGGCCACGGCGTCTGCCGACCTGAGTTTGGAACCCTGCATGCCATGGGCGGCGGGACGCCGGCAAAAGCGTCCGTCGATGCCCTTGCCGGCTTCTGGAGAGACGGTCCCTCATGGCGTTGCTGCGTGGTTGGCTCTGGCTGGTTGCCGCGACCATTCTTGCGATGGTCGTCGTGGGCGGCGCGACGCGCCTCACCGAGGCGGGACTCTCGATCACGCAATGGAAGCCGATCAGCGGCGTCGTCCCCCCGCTCACCGCGGCCGACTGGCAGGCCGAGTTCGCCCGCTACCGGGCGATCCCGCAATATGCCCAGCTGTTCCCCGACATGGATCTCGCCGGCTTCAAGGCGATTTTCTGGTGGGAGTGGGCTCACCGGCTGCTGGGGCGCGTGATCGGCCTGCTGGTCGCGGTGCCGCTCGCCTGGTTCTGGCTGTCCGGCCGCCTCACCCGGAGCCTCAAGGTCAAGCTGCTCCTCCTGCTCGCTCTGGGCGGTGTGCAGGGCCTGATCGGCTGGTGGATGGTCACCTCGGGCCTGAGCGACCGGACGGAGGTCGCCCAGGAGAGGCTCGCCCTCCATCTCCTGACGGCCTCGCTGACGCTCGCCCTGACGATCTGGATCGCCGAGACCTTGGAGCCCCCGCGTGCGGCCCGATCGCCCGCGGCTCCCGGGCTGCGGGCCGGCGCGAGCCTGATGCTGGCCGGGATTTTTCTCCAGCTCGGGCTCGGCGCCCTGGTGGCGGGCCTGCGCGCCGGCAAAATCTATCAGACCTGGCCGCTGATGGGCGACCATTGGGTGCCTCCCGGACCGGAACTGCTCTTCCTGACGCCCGCGTGGCGCAACATCCTGGACAACGCGGTGACGGCCCAGTTCAACCACAGAGCCATGGCCTACCTCCTGCTCGGCGGGGCGCTGGTGCATGCCCTGCATGCTAGGCGGACCGCGCCTGGCACCCGAGCAAGCCGGACCGCGGCGCTGCTCGCCGGCGCCGTGGCCCTGCAGGCCTCGATCGGCGTGCTGACGCTGGTGACGGGCGTTCCGCTCGGGGTGGCCCTGCTGCACCAGTTCTTCGCGATGATCGTGCTGGCGACGGCCGTTACCCATCGCTGCGGCCTGCGAACCCTCGCCGGGGGGCGCGTGCCGGCGGACGTCACCCGCGAGATCATCGGGCTGCCGGGCTTCGCGCCGCAGGCGAGGTGACCCTTACCGGCCGAGCAGCCGAGGCCATTCGATCGCGGGACAACGGTCCATGACGACCTGCACGCCTCTGGCTTCGGCCTCGGCGGCCGCGGGATCGTTGCGGACGCCGAGCTGCATCCAGATGGTTCCTGGCAGGGGGTCGAGGGCCAGGGCCTCCCTCACGATCGCGGCGGCCGCCTCGCTGTTGCGGAACACGTCGACGATATCGAGGGGGACCGGGACCGCGGCGAGGCTGCCGACGATGTCGACCCCGGGGATCGCGTCGCGCGCCAGCGCCGGATTGACGGCGAACACGGTGTAGCCGCTGCGGCGCAGGAACTGCAGCACACCGTGCGAGGGCCGTCGCGGGTCGGCCGAGGCGCCAACGACGGCCACGGTCCTCGCGTCCCGCAGGATGCGCCGCAGGAGGTCGTCGGGGTAGGCATCGTGCCGAGCCGGCATGACCAGCGCTCCTTCATCCGAGCTGCGTTGAGATGAGGCAGAGGCGGCCGGAAGTCGAGCCCTCAGAGGCTGACCTGCTACGGTATCAGAATACCGTTTACCGCAACGATCTCAAGTCGCAGCTCTTTTACGGGCGCCCGGCGTCGATTGTCGTTGACGCATCCCCGCGACATGGCTACGAGCCGCTCATCGGCTCTCGCCTGCGCCTTGCGCGTCGGCGTCGGCCAGCCATTCGCGAAGCGGGTTCTGATGTTCGGTAAAACCTATACGGTCAAGACGGCCGAGGTCGAGAAAAAGTGGGTGGTGATCGACGCCACCGGCCTGGTGGTCGGCCGCCTCGCCTCGATCATCGCGCTGCGCCTCCGGGGCAAGCACAAGGCGAGCTTCACGCCCCATGCCGACGATGGCGACCACATCGTCGTCATCAATGCCGACAAGGTGGTGTTCACGGGCCGCAAGCGCGAGCAGAAGGTCTACTACCACCACACCGGCTACCCGGGCGGCATCAAGGAGCGGACGGCCAAGTTCATCCTGGATGGGCGCTTCCCCGAGCGCGTGGTCGAAAAGGCGGTGGAGCGCATGCTGCCGCGTGGCCCGCTCGGCCGCAGGCAGCTCGGCAATCTGCGGGTCTACAAGGGGACGACGCATCCCCACGAGGCCCAGCAGCCGACCGTCCTCGACGTCGCCTCCATGAACGCCAAGAACCTGAAGGTCGCCTGACGATGGCCGAAACATTCTCCTCCCTGCAGGACCTCGCCTCGTCCGCCGCGGCGCCCGCCCCCTCGGCGCCCGTCCACGTCCAGAAGCTCGACAAGTACGGCCGGGCCTACGCGACCGGCAAGCGCAAGGACGCGGTCGCCAGCGTCTGGCTCAAGCCCGGCAAGGGCGCCATCACGGTCAACAACCGGACGATCGACACCTACTTCGCCCGTCCCGTGCTGCGCATGATCGTCAACCAGCCCTTCGTGGTCGCCAACCGGGTCAACTCCTACGACATCATGATCACGGTGGCCGGCGGCGGGCTCTCGGGTCAGGCAGGCGCAGTGCGTCATGGCCTGTCCAAGGCGCTGACCTACTACGAGCCCGAGCTGCGCCCGGTGCTCAAGCGCGAAGGCTTTTTGACCCGCGACGCGCGCGTCGTCGAGCGCAAGAAGTACGGCCGCAAGAAGGCCCGCCGGAGCTTCCAGTTCTCCAAGCGCTGACCGGGGTCCGGTCTTCCGAGAAGGACGGCGAGGCTCCCCGGTGGGGAGCCTTTCTTTTTGGGCTCATGGCAGGAAAGGTCTGGGCTAATGGCGAACGTCTTCATCGACGGCGAGGCGGGGACGACGGGGCTCGGCATCCGCGAGCGGCTGGCCGGTCACTCCGGCATCCGCCTGCGCAGCCTTCCGGCCGCCCAGCGCAAGGACCCCGACGCCAAGCGGGATCTCCTGGCCGAGGTGGACGTGGCGATCCTCTGCCTGCCTGACGAGGCGGCCCGCGACACCGTGCGGCTCGCCGACACGCTGCCCGGCGGCGGCCCCAAGATCCTCGATGCCTCGACGGCGCACCGCGTCGCCTCCGGCTGGGCCTACGGCTTCCCCGAGCTCGCGGACGGACAGGCGGCGTTAATCGCGGGCGCCCGGCGCGTCGCCAATCCCGGCTGCTATGCGACCGGCGCCATCGCGCTTCTCCGCCCGCTGGTCGATGCCGGCCTGCTGCCCCCCGGCCATCCGGTCGCGATCAACGCCGTCAGCGGCTACAGCGGCGGCGGCAAGGCAATGATCGAGGCCTTCGAGGCCGGCACCGCCCCCGCGTTCGAGGCCTACGGGCTCGGGCTCGACCACAAGCACCTGCCCGAGATCGTGGCGCTGTCCAGGCTGGCCGGGCCGCCCATCTTCGTGCCGTCGGTGGGCGCTTTTCGGCAGGGCATGCTGGTGAGCGTGCCGCTGCACCTCGGCACGCTCCCCGGCCGGCCGACGGTCGCGGCGCTGCGGGAGGCCCTGGCGGCGCACTACGCCGGTGCGGCGCATGTCGCGGTCGCGGCCGACACGCCCAAGCGCCTTGAGCCGCAGGCTCTCAACGACACGAACGACATGGTGCTTCGCGTCGTCGGTGATGAGGGCAAGGGTCAGGCGGTGCTGATCGCGATCCTCGACAATCTCGGCAAGGGCGCCTCGGGCGCGGCCGTGCAGAACCTCGAGCTGATGATCGGCTGACCGCGGTCCGTCGGCGTCATGGCGATCGAGGCAACGGTTCGGGATGCCCGACGATGGATCGCTTCGCTGCGCTCGCGAAGACGACATCGGGGTTCGGGCATCGGTCTGTCGCGATGCAGCTTGGTGTCCGAGGTTGTTTGCTGATCCAGTGCCGTCATCGCGAGCGAAGCGTGGCGATCCACCGTTCCACACGCGACGTGCTTGCCGCCTTGCGGTAACGGCCGACCAACGGACATCACGGCCCCAGGAGATCGATCAGCGGCGGGATCAGGGGCGCGTCGGCGGGCGGCATGGGGTAGTCGCGCAGCGCGCCGGGGCGCACCCATTTCAGCGTCTGGCCTTCCCGCGCGGTCGCGGCGCCCCGCCATTTGCGGCAGACGTAGAGCGGCATCAGCAGGTGGAAGTCCGGGTAGGCGTGGCTCGCAAAGCTCAGGGGGGCGAGGCAGGCGGCGTCCACGGAGAGGCCGAGCTCCTCGTGCAGTTCGCGGATCAGCGCCGCCTCGGGCCGCTCGGCCGGCTCGAGCTTGCCGCCGGGGAACTCCCAGAGCCCCGCCAGCGCCTTGCCGGGCGGCCGCTGCGCAATCAGCACGCGGTTGTCGGCGTCGATCAGCGCGGCCGCCACCACCAGGACCAGCTTCACGGGCGCTCCTTCTGCCGGGGACCGGCTCCCCACCTGCGGCATGACGAGAAATCTTCCGGCCGGTCAAGCCATATGCTAGGAGAACCCGCCGGAACGGGTTGCGAGGGCGACGGGCCGGGGGGATCGGAAGGTTGCTGGATGGAGGATAGGCGCTCGAGTTTCGCGTTCGACGACCTGATCGCATGCGCGGAAGGCCGGCTGTTCGGCGCCGGCAACGCGCAGCTGCCGCTGCCGCCCATGCTCATGTTCGACCGCATCGAGGAGATCGCCGAGGCCGGCGGCGCGCACGGCAAGGGATTCCTGCGCGCGGCCTTCGAGATCAAGCCCGACCTCTGGTTCTTCCAGTGCCACTTCAAGGGCGACCCG
>CAXUMV010000144.1:0-770 GCA_964252065.1 uncultured Lichenihabitans sp. | reverse complement strand
CTGGGCCTGCCCGGCCGCGGCCGGGCGCTCGGGGTGGGCGAGGTCAAGTTCTCCGACCAGGTGCTGCCGACCGTCAAGCGGATCATCTACGGCATCGACCTGAAGCGCGTGTTCCGCGGCAAGCTGGTGCTCGGCATCGCCGATGGCTGGCTCGAGGCCGACGGCGCCCGCATCTACGAGGCCAAGGACCTGCGGGTCGGGCTGTTCCGGGTCGAGTCCGCGGCGGCCTGACCCCCGCGGGCGGAACAGACGACTGAGAGCCGGCCAACCCCAGGGAGCGCGCCGGCGGGAGGAGAATCCGATGCGGCGCGTCGTCATCACCGGGATGGGCATCGTCTCATCCATCGGCAACACGGTCCCCGAGGTGCTGACCAGCCTCAGGGAAAGCCGCTCGGGCATCGTGCGCGCGCCCGCCTATGCCGAGCTCGGCTTCCGCTGCCAGGTGCATGGCGCCCCGACGCTCGACCCCGAGACCGTGATCGACCGGCGCGCCATGCGGTTCCATGCGCTCGGCAGCGGATGGGCCCATGTCGCCATGGACCAGGCCATCGCCGATGCCGGCCTGCCGCCCGAGATCGTCTCCCATCCCCGCACGGGCATCATCACCGGCTCGGGGGGGCCCTCGACCCGGACCATCGTCGAGGCCGCGGACACGACGCGCAGCAAGGGCCCCAAGCGGGTCGGCCCCTTCGCGGTGCCGAAAGCCATGTCCTCGACCGCCTCGGCGACGCTGGCGACCTGGTTCAAGATCAAGGGCGTGAACTACTCGA
>CAXUMV010000143.1:0-8357 GCA_964252065.1 uncultured Lichenihabitans sp. | reverse complement strand
AATGTGTCCTCGTCGCGATGATCCCGCTTCAGAGCGATCGTCCGGTCGAGCTCATTGCGATTGCTCCGAAGCGGTGTTCGCGCGCGAGCTGCTCGATACGTCACGTCGGAGGGAGATCAACCGGCATCCGCCAAGCTATCGGCCGAAACCAGCCTGCCGCGCAACGGATCAGCGGAAGGCGAGCATGGCGCAGGTGTTTACCGACGGCGGGCAACTCGCCTCGGGCCGGTTCGCAAGGATCGACAACGGGCTTGGGTTCAAGCTTGTGCCCTGGAAGCCTGCGCTGGAGGAACACGTCGGGCGACAGATCTCGGGCTTCGTGCAGCCCGGAGGCTCGGGAGCTTGGAGCTTCGACCGGACGCGCGGACCGGGGATCGGCTAGATCGCTGGAAATGGCAGCAACCGGTGACGACCCCTTGCAGCGGGGGGGGAGCTGCCGGAGCCAGCATTGCCGGGACCGTCCTGCGATGCGCAGAACCGCTGTCACGGCCTCTTACACTGGTTGACCTGACTGCGATGCGGCTGCCGCAACAAAGCGTGTGGTGCATCCCTCATGGCTCCACCCAGCCACGTTGGATTGGGACCGAGAAGACGCGACGGTAGAGCGGCTCGACCCAGCGGTGTGTCAACGTGCGGTCAGCCCACGAACGAAACGGCGCAACGACCAGCAGGCCGGCACAGGCAACCGGAAGGGCGCCGATCATGTCGAGCGGAAAGTGAATCCCCAGGAACAGGCGCGACCAAGCGACGGGCAGCACCAGGGCCGAGGTGACAAGCCCTGCCCATCGGTGATGCGACCAGGCCAGCAATCCCACGCCTATGGCGAGCAGGAACGTCACATGGTCGCTGGGAAAGGAGCTGTCTGCAACGTGCTCGACAAGCATTCTGCCGATCGGGATGGCGAAGGGGCGCGGGTGATACCAGATCAACGCGGCAAGCTGGTTGAAGCCCAGGGCGACTTCGGCACCGCAGAACGCAAGCAGCAGGCCGCTTCGGTCCTCCCATTCGCCCCAGAGCCAAAGGGCCACAAGGACCGGTGGGACAAGGAAAATCGCCCATTGCGCGATGGTCGATGCCAGGAGGACCAGCCCCGGCGCCGGGTGCTCGGGGGCGTTCAAGGCCAGAAAGACGGCTCGGTTCCAGGCTTCCATGTCGCTCCTGCTTGTCGCCGGTTGTCGGGAAACGCACGATCATCGCCTTGAAGAAGCCACATTGCCCCGATCAAGACGAGCATCGGTGGTCCTCAAGGCGCTCGTCAGCGCCCGGACGCGGAACCCGCTCGAGGTTACGGCAGACGCAATCGGTTATTCCCGGCGAGCCAAACCGTTCCGATTGCGACGCCGACGAGAAGCATCACCGATCCGAGGACTGCCAGGTAGAATATCTGGCCCCCGACCAGAGGCTCCTGGATCTCCTCGTAGAACTCGGCCGCAGCCAGGGCGATGACTGTCATGCCGATCGCGGGATATTCGCCCCCCAGCATGCGACGCAGGTCGAACCGCAAACCGCCCCCAATGTTCGCGGGAGACACCGACCTCGGCAACCAGCGCGGGACGCGGCGGCTGTAATCCTCATAGTCCACACCGAAAGCGTGGCGTAGATCGGCCTCTTCGGCCCTCACGATCGCCAGATGGACGAGGGCATAAACGAGCGTTCCGAACAGCACGGTCCACCTGTTGCCGTGCATAAGGAAGATGCCGGTGAAGACCAGGATGTTGCCGGCGTAAAGCGGATGACGGCAGAGGGAATACAAGCCTTGCGTCTGCAACCGGCCGGCGGGAGGCGACCGGTCCCGGTGCGGCTCCGGAGCGTGACCGTAGCCGACCACCAGGGCACGGAGCGTCAGGCCGGCCAAGGCGATCAGGATCGCGCAACTGTCCTTGACGTGTTCAGCCATCTCGCTCCCGAACAGATCGGCAGGCGGGACCGCGATGGCGAACAGGCCGGCGATGAGAGCTGGAGGAGACCACTGGCGATACCGGAGGCAGAAGTGCCCGAAGGCCGCGGCCCAGTCGCGAGCGTATCGCCCACGCACCCCGGCGCCAGGAGCGAGCGGTTCGACCATCAAGTCGCTGAGGCTCCGGATCAAGGTCGACGGCAGAGAAGCCATAGTCAGGCCGAGAGCGGCCGCCACGCCGAGGGCTGCACCGGCCAGCACATCGCTCGGATAGTGTTCCCGCAAGATGACCCGAGACGCGCCGATCGCCACCGCCAGCGCCAGCAGCAGACGCCGACCGCGGGAGGTGAAGAGCCCAAGGGCAGTAACGGCCGCGAAAGCCGATGTCGTGTGGCCCGACGGAAAGCTCGCAAAGGCATTGCTGAGCGATAGCGGGTGAAACAAAAAGGCACTCGGCTCCTCAAGCTTTGGACGAGCGCGCCCGACCATATGCTTGAGGGCTTGCGCCGCCAGACCCGAGGCGGCGATCACGACGAAAAACAGGATGGCCCGCTCCAGCAGGCGGGAGAGGTCGGCACGGGCCTGCCAATCCGCCGTCGAACGGCATCCCCACCATGCCATGGCGGCAACCAGAGCCGAGCCCGCGAACATGTAGCCCGAGTTGCCCAGTGCGGTGACGGCCATCGCCGGCCCCTGGATGAACGGCGACACTCCTTCGGCCCATGTCGATGCGGCGTGATCACCAAGGGCCGCGACGGTCAGCAAAAGACCGAACGCCACGGCAGGAAACCATGAGCGGACCAAGGTCCAGGGCGCGTGGTCGGGCGAGGGTCGGCAATCCTTGTTCAGCGCCCAAGCTCCCGAACTCCGCCGAGCGGGATTACCGCACCGGGCATGTGCCGACCAGCCTCGCAGGCTGATGATGGGATCCAGAAGGGGATCGTCCCGTCCTGGCACCGTGCCGACCGGCACGGACGGGCCCTGCCGGCTCGGCTCGGCGTCCGGAGAGTGCGGCGCGTCGGCCCTGACAGGAGCTTCTGCCCTGGCGGGCGGGTCTTCGATAGAGTTTGGAATGGTTCCAAACAGGCCTTGCCTCGACCGATCCGGAAGCGGTATGCAGGACAGATTGGAGGCATTCTAATCTCGAGATTTCGGTGAAGGCCATCTCCGAACTCGACGAGCGGGAACTTCTCGCCCTTGCGATCAGCAGCGAGGAGGAGGACGGCCGCGTTTATCTCGACTTCGCCGAAGGCCTCCGGGAGCGCTACCCTGATAGCGCCAAGATGTTCGTCGACATGGCCGCCGAGGAGAACGAACATCGGCGTTCGCTGATCGACATGTTCGCCCGACGCTTCGGCTCCCACATCCCGCTGGTCCGTCGCCAGGACATCCAGGGTTGGGTTCAGCGCCGCCCACACTGGCAGGTTCGTGCTCAAGGCGTCGATGCCGTCCGCGCCGAGACGCGGAGGATGGAGCAGGAATCGGGGCGCTTCTACCTTCAAGCCGCCGGCCGCACCACCGACGCCGCCGTTCGCAAGCTGCTCGGGGACTTGGCGCAGGCCGAAATGGCGCATGAGCGGACGGCTGCCGACATCGAGATCAGGCGCCTTCCCGAAGGTGCCAAGGCCAAGGAGGACGGTGACGCCAGCAGGCGGTTCGTCCTCCAGATCATCCAGCCCGGCCTCGTCGGGCTGATGGACGGCTCGGTATCCACCCTGGCGCCGGTCTTCGCTGCGGCCTTCGCGACGCATAACTCCTGGAACGCCTTCCAGGTGGGCATGGCGGCCTCGCTCGGCGCCGGCATCTCGATGGGCTTCGCCGAGGCTCTCGCCGACGACGGACGGATCTCGGGGCGAGGGACGCCTTACCTGCGCGGCTTCGTCTGCGGCTTGATGACGATCGCCGGCGGCATCGGGCACACGCTCCCCTACCTGATCCGCGATTTCTATACGGCGACCGCCCTGGCGGCCGTGGTGGTGGTAATCGAATTGCTGATCATCGCCTGGATCCAGTGGAGATACATGGACACGCCGCCCGTTTCGGCGGCCGCCAAGGTGATGCTGGGAGGCGGCCTGGTGCTGGCCACCGGCATCCTCATCGGCAGCAGCTAGATGATCTTCGCGGTCGGTTCGACGCGTCGGCCGCTGCAGGATTCGTGGCGGGCGCGGCCGAGGCGGAGGGTCCGCCAGCAGGGGCTGCAATGCCCGGAAGGGCCGAGGCAGCAGGGATGCCGCGACGTGTGGGCTCCGGTCGAGGCATGGCACTCTGCGATGAGGGGATCGCTCTGCTTGGTCGCAGGCCGATGAAGCGCCGCGTCCTGCGGCACGTCGTAAACGTGAGTTCCTCAAGCGCGGGTGTCACCGGCGGCTGCAACGGGCCGGCCTGTCGTCATGCGTTGCAGGACACCGTCGTTCTTGATGAAGCGATGCCGTAGCGCGCCGCCGATATGCAGGGTGAGCAGTGCGAGGATGGCGTAGCCGAACCACCCGTGCAGGACGAACAGGCGATCCCCCAGATCTTGGTTCGCCTCGACGATGTCCGGGAGCGGCACCATCCCGAGGAACGCGACGGCGTCTCCCTGCGCGTTGCTGCCGAGCCAGCCCAGGATCGGCATGGCCAGCAGGGCGAGATACAGCAGCGCCTGGACCGCGGCGGCCAGCCATCGCTCCCAGAGGGCGCTGGGCACGGGTGGCAGCGGATGCGTCGCGCGCCAGGCCACGCGCGCGACTGTCACGAGCAGGATGCAGAGGCCGATCGAGCGATGGACGTCGACCAGCCTGGCCGCGGTCGGCCCCGGACCGAGCGCGTTGAACAGCCAGGCCGCGCCGAACCCGCCCGCGACGAGCGCAGCGGTCGCCCAGTGCAGGGTCCGCGTCGTGATGCCGAGCCCCTGCACTGCGGGGGACCGCGCAATGCCGGCCGGCAGGCCGGTCCCGGCCTTGCGGGGGGACATCGTTCCGCAGCTCGGCCCGTCAGGGCGTCACGGTGAAGGGCGCGGCCATCCCGGCCTCGTAGTGGCCCTTGATGTTGCAGAACAGCATGTAATCGCCCGCCGTCACGCTCGCCTTAAGGGTGCCGTTGGCGCCCGCCTTGAGATTGGACACCTCGCCGAGCGACCTGATCGCCTTCTCGTCGATGCGGTGCTTGGCCGGATCGAGGGGAAGCGTCTCGCTCTTGGCCGTGAGCTTCACCAGGATCATCTCATGGCCCGTCTTCATGGCGGCGTTCGTGACGTCGAACTCGACCTTGCCGGCCGGCACGCTCGGGGGGATCGCTTCGAGCCCCATCTTCTCGTGGCTCTCGCCGGTGAGCCTCACCTTCACCACGGCGTCGGCGAGCGCGGCCGTCGCGGACATGGCGGTGAGGAGGCCGGTCAACAGCAGCAACCTGGATGTTGTCTGAAAGGTCATGGTCATGTCCTGGAATGGCGAGCGCGGGCTGGCTCGCCCCACCGCGCAGTCGAGACATGAGTGAGGGGCCCACGGTTCTCGCGCCACTAAATTCGAATTCAGGCGAGCCGCCGGGAAAGGTGCGGACCGGACCACCGGCGCGGGTTAGGTTGCCCAGCCGACCCCTGCCGGATCGCCATGCCAAAGCTGCTGCTCATCGAGGACGACGACGTCACCGCCGCGGAGATCGCCTCCGATCTGCGCTGGCGGGGGTTCGGCGTCGAGGTCGCCACCGACGGCATCGACGGCATGGAACTGGCGCGCAGGGGGCCGTGGGACGTCATCGTGGTCGACCGCATGCTGCCGGGCTGCGACGGTTTGACCGTGCTGAAGACGCTTCGGGGGGAGGACAACAAAGTCCCTGCCCTGATCCTGAGCGCGATGGGGCACGTGGACGAGCGGGTCCGCGGCTTGCGGGCGGGCGGTGACGACTACCTGACCAAGCCGTTCTCGCTGGTGGAACTCGCCGCCCGGGTCGAGGCCCTGCTGCGCCGCCCGGCGGCCTCGCGCGAGACCCTCCTCCGGGTCGGCCCTCTCGAACTCGATCTCATCACCTCCCTGGCGACGCGCGGCCGGCGATCGCTCGATCTCTTGCAGCGCGAATTCAAGCTCCTCGAATACCTGGTGCGCCGCGAGGGGCAGGTCGTCACGCCGGCGATGCTGTTCGAGGAGGTCTGGAACTACAACTTCGTGCCGCGCTCGAACCTCATCCACGTCCACATGGGACGGCTTCGTCGGAAGCTCGATGCTCCCGGGGAACCGCCCTTGATCGAGACCGTGCGCGGGATCGGCTACACGCTCCATGCCCCGGCTTGACCTGTTCCGGACCACCGCCTTCCGTTGGGCGATGGTGTTCGCGGCCGCTTTCACCGGCCTGTCCGTCGTGCTGTTCGCCTTCGTGTACTGGCAGACGGCCGGCTACGAGAGGGCGCAGGTGGACGACATGCTCCGTCATGAGGCGAAGGTGATCGCCGAGAGTCCTGGAACTGCCGGCGTGGCCCTCGCGGCCTGGCTGCGGGATGATGTCCACGCCGTCCGGTACGGCATCCTTGTCAGCCATGACGGGGTTCCGCAGGCCGGCAACATGCCCTCGGTTCCCAAGGATCTCTGGCCGGACGCAAAGCCGCAATTCGTCACGACCGAGGCGCACGACGCGGACGGGGACGAGCGTGGCGAGGGCATCCGCGCGCTCGCCCTGAAGCTGTCGGACGGCCGAACGCTCGCGCTCGGCAACGACACCGATGCGCTGGAGCACGTCAGCGTCGTCATCGTCAGGGCGCTTGGCCTTGGCCTCGGCCCCATGGTGGCACTCTCTCTCCTCGGCGGGGCGATCCTGGGCCGCCGCGCGCTTGGACGGGTCACGGTTCTCAGTCAGGCGATCTCGCATATTCGCCAGGGCCTACTGAGCGGCCGTCTTCCCACGACGGGTCGGCGCGACGAATTCGATCGCCTGGCGGTCGAGATCAACGCCATGATGGATGAGATCGAACGGCTCCTCGACGAGGTCCGCAGCGTGGGCGACAGCATCGCGCACGACCTTCGGACCCCCCTGACCCGGGCCCGCACCCGCCTCGAGCGTTCGAGAAACACGGTGACGACCCCGGCCGAGTTCGCGGCTGCCATCGACGAGACGATAGGTTGGCTTGATCAGACCTTCTCGGTCATCACGGCCGTGCTGCGGATCGGCGAGATCGAACACGGCCGCCGCCGGGCCGCCTTTCAACCCGTCGATCTCGGGCAGATCCTCGTCGAGGTCGCCGAACTCTACGATCCGATCGCCGAAGAGAATGAGATCACGATCCGCGTCGACGTCGAGCGAATCGAAGGGACAGTCACGATGGGCGATCGGGACCTGCTCTTCGAGGCCGTCGTGAACCTGCTCGACAACGCCATCAAGTTCACGCCGCGACACGGACATGTGCTGCTGTCCCTTGGCGAGCGGAGCGGAAAAGCGGTGATCATCGTGGCGGACGACGGCCCCGGCATCGCTGCGGCTGATCGCAGGCGGGTGCTGCAACGCTTCTATCGCGCCGAGCGCAGCCGCCATCGCGAAGGGGTCGGACTTGGGCTGTCGCTCGTCGCGGCGATCGCGAACCTCCACGGCTTCCAACTCACGATCGGCGACAATCACCCCGGCTGCCGTGTCGAGCTCGCCTGCGGAGCCTTGACGGACCCGTTGCAGACGGGAGGTGAGGACATCTGCGGCTTCGCCCCGATCCATGGCGTCGACGCAGCGGGGGCCGGTCCCGCGTTCCAACCGCTTTACCCCCGACAGCCCGACTTTGAGGCGTCGGCCGACGAGGTTGTGGCGGGCTCACGGAAACAAGCCGGACAGCCCTCATGAGCGAACGAGCCATGACGATGACGGGGGCGGTCTACGACCGGACCACGATCGCCCTTCACTGGGTGACCGCGGCGTCGGTCACGGTCCTTTGGATCATCGGCCAGACCGCGGACTGGATCCCGAAGGGGTCTGCAAACGTTGCCGTCTGGTCGAGCCTAAAACCTGTTCGATCGTCAGTCTGCCGCAGGTCGGCAACCGCGCTTGGCGACACCAGGTCACGGAATGGCATGGGCTTGCCGCCAATATCCTGCTCGGCCTCGCCGTGTTCCACGCGGCCGCTGCGCTGGTCCACCACTATCTCTGGCACGATACCGTGCTGACGCGGATGACGCCTGGAACTTAGGTCGTAGCGGCGCCGTCGTACGGCAATATCGTCCGGCGATGACGAAGCCATCGGCGTGCACACGAACAAGCTGCCAGTCAGTCCCGACCGCGATGTCCCAGCCGCCGACACCGTTTCAAGCTCGATTCAGCGCTAGGAGCATCGTGATCCGACCGTGCGAGCGCGGCGGGTTCGGTAATCCGCTCTCGTCGGCACTGTCCTGACGCACCCCAACGTGAATGATTTATTAACCACATTCCGCCAGCTCTTTGGGATGCTGATCTTTCCTCGTCCGTACCACCGCGCCGCCATGCTCATGGCGCTGATGCCCGGCGTGCTTCAGCC
>CAXUMV010000142.1:0-8367 GCA_964252065.1 uncultured Lichenihabitans sp. | reverse complement strand
GGGCCGCTGGTGCAGCGCGCGGGCGCGGCGCTGCTGATCGAAGGCGACCCGCGCCTCGCCGCCCATGTCCAGGCCGACGGGGTCGAGATCCGGGGCGTGGGCGAGGCGCTCGAGGCGGCGGTCGAGAGCCTCAGGCCCGAGCGCATCGTGGGATGCAGCGGGCTCGCCTCGCGCGACGATGCCATGCGGGCGGGCGAGCTCGACGTCGACTACCTGATGTTCGGCGAAGCCGCGGCCGACGGCACGCGGCCCGACCCGGCCTGGACGCTGGAGCGGGTCGGCTGGTGGGCGAACATCTTCAACGTGCCGTGCGTCGGCTTTGCGGCCACCCTCGCCGCGGTCGGGCCGCTGGCCGCGGCGGGCGCCGAATTCGTGGCGCTGGGCGAGACGGTCTTCGAGGACCCGCGCGGGCCCGCGGCCGCCGTCGGTGAGGCACTGGAGGCCATCGGCCGGGCCGCGCGCCGCGAGGCGGCCGGGCGATGAGGCGCGGCCGCCTCGCCCCCGCGATCGGGGCGGCGCTCATGGGGTTCGCTGCCTCGCCCGCGGGAGCGGCGTCCGCGGCTCCCCCGGGGGTCTTCGGCGGCCTGCCGGCCATGCCGCTGCCGCAGCCCAAAACGCCCGCGGGCGGCATCACCCTGCCCTCGGCGATGACGGCCGATCCGCTGGTGCCGGGCTCCAGCCACGAGCGCCCGGCGGCGCCGGGCGGGGATCTCGCCTTCGGAGCCTTCCAGCGCGGCTATTTCGCGACCGCGCTGTCGGAAGCGATGAAGCGGCTCGACAAGAACCCCAAGGACGGGCCCGCCATGGCCCTGATCGGCGAAATCTACGCCCAGGGCCTCGCGGTCAGGCGCAGCGACGAGGAGGCCGCCCGGTGGGCGCAGCTCGCGAGCCAGGCCGGCAACCGCGAAGCCACCTTCTCCTACGCCATGGCGCTGCTGCAGGGCAAAGGCGTCGCCAAGGACCGCGCGGCCGCCAAGGCGCTGCTCGAGAAGGCCGCGGCGCAGGGCCATGCCGGGGCGCTCTACAACCTCGGCGTGGTCGCGATCGAAGGCGAGGGCGGGACCCATGATTTTGCGGCCGCCGCCACCCTGTTCCAGCGGGCCGCCGATGCGGGCGACATCGATGCGCTCTTCGCGCTCGCGACGCTGACCGCGGCCGGCCGCGGCGTTCCGCTCGACCTTGCCAAGGCCGCCGCGGTCATGAAGGCGGCCGCCGACGAGAAGCATGTCGGGGCCGAGGTCGAGTACGCCATCATGCTGTTCAACGGCAAAGGCGTTGCCAAGAACGAGGCGGAGGCCGCCCGCTACTTCCGGCGGGCGGCCGCCGCCGGCAACCCCATCGCCGAGAACCGCCTCGCCCGGATGTATGCGGCGGGCCGCGGGGTGGTCAAGGACCCCGTCGAGGCCGGCCACTGGCACATCATGGCGCGGGCGGCCGGCATCCCCGATGCCTGGCTCGACGACCAGCTGGCGGCGCTCTCGGCCGCCGACAAGGCCAAGGTCGAGGAGGTCGTGCGCCGCCAGATCGGGCCGTGAGGGATTTGCGGCACGGCGCGGTGGCTGCTATCCCGGCCCGCCGCCCTCCCGGACCCGCCGATGATCCGCTCCGCCCTCATGACCGTGATGACCAATGCCGCGCTCAAGGCCGGGCGCGGCCTGAAGCGCGACTTCGGCGAGGTCGAGAACCTGCAGGTCTCCGTCAAGGGCCCGGGGGACTTCGTATCCAA
The DNA here is from genome assembly GCA_964252065.1 of uncultured Lichenihabitans sp. Taxonomy (GTDB): domain Bacteria; phylum Pseudomonadota; class Alphaproteobacteria; order Rhizobiales; family Beijerinckiaceae; genus Lichenihabitans. The sequence continues at coordinate 6,641 of CAXUMV010000142.1, read as the reverse complement.
CGCGGACCGCAAGGCCGAGCGCACGCTGTTCGAGGAGCTCTCGAAGGCCCGGCCGGGCTACGGCTTCGTGATGGAGGAGAGCGGCGCCGTCGAGGGTCCCGACAAGAGCCACGTCTGGCACCTCGACCCGCTCGACGGCACCACCAACTTCCTGCACGGCGTGCCGGTCTTTGCGATCTCGATCGGGCTCGAGCGCGACGGGCAGATGGTGGCGGGCGTGATCTACAACCCGGCGACCGACGACATGTTCTTCGCCGAGAAGGGCCAGGGCGCCTGGCTCAACAACCACCGCCTGCGGGTCGCGGCGCGCCGCGACATCGGCGAGGCCCTGGTCGGCTGCGGCATACCGCCCCTCGGGCGCGCCGCGCTGCACCCGCGCTTCAAAATGGAGTTCGCGGCCGCGCTCGCGCGGGCCGGCAACCTGCGGCGGCTGGGGGCGGCCGCGCTCGACCTCGCTTATGTGGCCGCGGGCCGCCTCGACGCCTACTGGGAGCGCGGCATCCAAAGCTGGGACATCGCGGCAGGCCTCGTGCTGGTGCGCGAGGCCGGCGGCTTCGTCAGCGACTGCGAGGGGGGCGAGGCCATGCTGGCCGGCCGCAGCATCTGCGCCGGCAACGAGCCGATGCATCGCGCGCTGCTTACCGTGTTGCGCGACGCCCACTGATTAGGCAAGGATTTTGCTGAGAGCGCGGCGCAACTCTGGTAAGACGACACGCCGCGCCACCCCAGCGGCTGCTGCCGCGCGGCGGCACGGCACATCTTCGAGGTCGGATCGGCGGATAGGCGGATGGCGCAACCCACCCAGGTGCTGAAACTCTCCTCGCCGCGCGTCTTCCTGCTGCGCATGCTGGTCTTCTTGATCCTGGTCGGCTTCGTGGCGCTGATCCTCTACCGGCAGATCGCGACCGCCTTCATGGCCAACCCCGGCCTCAACGGCCTGATCCTCGGCGTGCTGCTGATCGGCATCGTGCTCGGGCTCAGGCAGGTGACGCGGCTCATGCCGGAGATCCGCTGGGCCAACTCGATCGCCGGGCTCGGCAAGCCGGGCGCCTCCCCGCCCGTGCTGCTCGCGCCCATGGCCGGCATGCTGAGCGACGCGCAGGGCCTGCGGTCCATCTCCACCATGACGCTGCGGACGGTGCTCGACAGCGTCGGCACGCGGCTCGACGAATCGCGCGAGATCGCCCGCTATCTCACGGGCCTGCTCATCTTCCTCGGCCTGCTCGGCACCTTCTGGGGCCTGCTGGAGACCGTCGGCTCCATCTCCGGCGTAATCAAGTCGATGGGCGGCCAGGGCGATGCCGCGGTCATGTTCGACGACCTCAAGAACGGGCTGTCGGCGCCCATCGCGGGCATGAGCGTGTCCTTCACCTCGTCGCTGTTCGGCCTGTCGGGCTCGCTGGTGCTCGGCTTCCTGGATCTCCAGGCCGGGCAGGCGCAGAACCGCTTCTACAACGAGCTCGAGGAGCTGCTGTCGGCCTCGACCGAGACCGACTTCCTGCCCCAGTCCCTGCCCTCCGACCCGGCCGCGCCCGCGGGCTTTCCGCCCGACCTCAGGGCCGCGCTCGACAAGATCGCGGCGGGCACCGACCAGACGAACTCCCGCGCCGCCACGGTCGCCATGGCCAATCTCGCCGAGGGCATCCAGGGCCTCGTCCAGCACATGCGCTCCGAGCAGCAGCTGATCCGCGACTGGGTCGAGGCCCAGGCGGGCCGCGATGGCGAGATCAAGAGCCTGCTCGAGCGCATCGCCCGCGAGCGCGAGCTGCGCTGATGGCCTATGGGCGCAGCCGCCGGGCCATCCGGACCATCGACTACTGGCCGGGGTTCGTCGACGCCCTGTCGGTGATGCTGCTCGTCATCACCTTCCTGCTCTCGGTCTACATGCTGTCGCAGTACTTCATGTCGCGCGAGGTGACCGGCAAGGATTCGGTCCTCAACCGGCTCAACCGCCAGATCGAGGAGCTGACCTCGCTGCTCGCCCTCGAGCGGGCCGGCAAGGCCGACGTGCAGGCGAGCCTCGCCTCCCTGACCGCGACGCTGACCATCGACCAGAACGAAAAGCAGCGCCTGCAGGGGCTGCTCAACGACAGCGCGAACGCGGGCTCGGCCGCCAACGGCAAGCTCACGCAGATGTCCCAGGACCTCAACGCCCAGCGGGACGTCGCGGCGCGCGCCATGGCGCAGATCGACATCCTCAACCAGCAGATCGCCGCGCTCCGCCGCCAGCTCGCCGCCATCGAGGACGCGCTGAACGCCTCCGAGCAGAAGGACAAGCAGAGCCAGACCCAGATCGCCGAACTCGGCTCGCGCCTCAACGTCGCCCTCGCCCAGAAGGTGCAGGAGCTCGCCCGCTACCGGTCGGACTTCTTCGGCCGCCTGCGGGAGATCCTGGGGAACCGGCCCGGCGTCCGCACCGTGGGCGACCGGTTCGTGTTCGAATCCGAGGTGCTGTTCGATCCCGGCCAGTCCGCCATCAACGGCGAGGGGCGCGGCGAGCTCGACAAGCTCGCGGCCGCCCTGGTCGACCTCGCCCGCGAGATTCCCCCGGAGATCCCCTGGATCATGCGAGTCGACGGCCATACGGACAAGAGGCCCATCAGCTCGCCGCAGTTCAGATCGAACTGGGATCTGTCGGCCTCGCGCGCCATCTCGGTCGTGCAGTACCTCGTCACCAAGGGGGTCGACCCGACCCGGCTGCTGGCGGCCGGTTTCGGGGAGTTCCAGCCGCTCGATGCGGGCGACAACGACGACGCCTACCGCAAGAACAGGCGCATCGAGCTGAAGCTGACCGAGCGTTGAGGACCGGACAGCGCGCGGCGGTCAGCGACGCGGATCGCGCCCCACGGCTTGCCTGAGCGCGGGAGGATCGCCTTGCCTGCACCGATTCTCGTCACGGGCGCAGCCGGCTTCATCGGCATGCATGTGTGCGCCCGGCTGCTCGGGCGCGGCGATGCCGTGGTCGGCGTCGATCGCGTGACGCCCTACGACGAGCCGGCGCTCGGCCGGGCGCGGCTGGCCGAGCTCGGCCGGCATCCCGCCTTCACGTTCCGGACCGTCGACCTCGCCGATCCGGCGGCGACGGCAAGCCTCTTCGAGGCCGTGCGGCCCGGCCGCGTCGTGCATCTTGCGGCCCAGCCCGGCGTGCGGGCCTCGATCGCCGATCCCATCGGCTGCGTCCGGGCCAACTGCGACGCCTTCGTCACCGTGCTCGAAGGCGCGCGCCGGCACGGGGTCGGCCATCTCGTCTTTGCGTCCTCGAGCTCGGTCTACGGCGCGAACCGGACGCTGCCCTACGCCGAGCCGCAGGCCGTGGACCATCCGGTCAGCCTCTACGCCGCCACCAAGAAGGCGAACGAGCTGATGGCCCACACCTACGCCCACGTCCACCGGCTGCCCGTGACGGGGCTGCGCTTCTTCACCGTCTACGGTCCCTGGGGCCGGCCCGACATGGCGGTCTACCGGTTCACCCGCGCCATCCTGGAAGGGCGGCCGGTCACGATCTTCAACCAGGGCGCCATGCGGCGGGATTTCACCTACATCGACGACGTCGTGGAAGGCGTGGTCCGGACCCTCGACCGGCCTGCCGCCTCCGACCCCGCCTGGCGCCCCGAGGCGCCCGACCCCGCGGCGAGTTCGGCGCCCTACCGCCTCTACAATCTCGGTAACAGCCGCCCGGTGGCGCTGCTGGATTTTGTGACGATGCTCGAAAGCGTGATCGGCCGGCCGGCGATCCGGGATCTGCGGCCCATGCAGCCCGGCGACATCCTCGAGACCTGCGCCGACATCACGGCCCTGCAGCGGGACGTCGGCTTTGCGCCCGATACGCCCCTGAAGGAGGGGCTGACGCGGTTCGTCGCCTGGTATCGCGGCTATCACGGCACCGGGGCGGCCTGAGCGGCCATCTGTCTGGAAACCGGCCCTCTCGACCGGCCTATCGTGTGACGGCCGCGGCGTCTGTCATCAACCCCGTCATCGCGAGCCGAAGGCGTGGCGATCCAGGGGAGGAGCCGCGCTCCTCGATCTCGGCCGCGCCCGATCGGACCGCTGGATCGCCACGCCTTCGGCTCGCGATGACGATCATGGAGTCGTCGAGGTCTTCAGACCGACAGGACGGTCAAGCGAGGGCGTCCCGCAGCTCCGCCCCGATGGCGGCCAGCGCCGGGCGGGCGGCCGGCAGCACGCCCTCGAGCCCCAGGAAATGGTGGATCATCCCCGCATGGTCGGTGTGGCGCACCGGCACCCCGGCGGCCTCCAGCGCCGCCGCATAGTCGCGGCCTTCGTCGCCCAGCGGATCGCACGAGGCGGTGTGGATCAGGGTCGCCGGCAGGCCGGCGAGATCGTCCCGGTAGATGGGGGATACCCGGGGGTCGGCCGCATCCTGGCCAGGAGGCAGGTAGTCGGCGAGATCCCGGTCCATGACGGCCTGGTCCAGCATGTAGCCTTCGCCATAGGCGAGGCGCGAGGGCCGCCTTCTCGCCAGATCCAGCACCGGGCAGAGCAGGAGCTGGACGCGCAGGCGCGCGCGCCACGCCCCGGCCGCGATCGTCGCCAGGGTCCCCCCCGCCGAGTCGCCGCCGACCCCGAGCCGGCCCGCGTCGATGCCGAAGGAGGCGGCCTCCGCCATCACCGACCATGTCGCGGCCACGGCATCCTCCACCGCGGCGGGAAAGCGGTGCTCGGGCGCGAGCCTGTAGGCCACGGCGAGGATCCGGACATGGCTTTCCGCGGCCAGCCGCCGGCAGAGCCCGTCGTGGGTGTCGAGATCGCCCGCCACCAGACCGCCGCCGTGGAAGAACACGAGGCCGGCCCCCAAACCGTCGCCGGCGTCGGCCGGACCATAGAGCCGGGCGGGCAGCGGCCCCGCCGCGCCCTCGACGCTCGCCGCCTCGACCCGGCCCGGGACCGCCGCGGGCCGCGCCATCGCCATCAGGGCCGCAAAGCCCGCCCGCCGCTCGGCCGCGCTCATCGGGGCAGCGCGCGGGCCGCCGCCGAGGGCCAGCATGTCCAGCAGCCGTTTGGCCCGGGGATCGAGACTCACGCCCTGGGCCGTCCTAACGCTTCGCCAAGGGATTGGGCATAGTGGTCCTTCCTCTCGCGGAGCGCTCGCATGACCCACCTCGTCAGGACCCGGGAAGGGTCGCAAACCTGGACCTTTTTCGAGGATGCCTGGCACGAAGGCAATGTCGCCATCATGGGGCCGCGCACCCATGGCGCGTGGCTCGGCTCGACGGTCTTCGACGGCGCGCGGCACTTCGAGGGCGTCGCCCCGGACCTCGACCAGCACATGGCCCGGATCAACCGGTCGGCGGAGGTCTTCCACCTGAAGCAGGTGGTGGCGACCGAGCGCTGGATCGACCTCGCCCGGGAGGGGATCGCACGGTTTCCCAAGGACGCGGCGCTCTACATCCGGCCGATGTACTGGGCCGATGCGGGCGCGGCGGGCGGCGGCGTCCGCTTCGACCCCGACAGCACCTGCTGGTGCCTGTGCCTCTACGCCGCCCCCATGCCGGCCCCCAACGGCATCTCGGTAACGCTCTCCCCGTACCGCAAGCCCACCGCCGAGACCGCGCTCGTCGACGCCAAGGCCGGCTGCCTCTACCCCAACAACACCCGCGCGCTGCTCGAAGCCTTCGGGCGGGGCTTCGACAACTGCCTTCTGACCGACATGCTCGGCCACATCGCCGAGCTCGCCAACTCGAACGTGATGCTGGCCAAGGACGGCGTCGCCTATACGCCCGCGCCCAACGGCACCTTCCTGAACGGGGTGACGCGCCAGCGGGTGACGGGGCTGCTGCGCGAGGCGGGCGTCACGGTCGTCGAGAAAAGCCTCGGTTACGCCGACTTCCTGGCCGCCGACGAGATCTTCGCCTGCGGCAATTTTTCCAAGCTGATGCCGGTGACGCGGCTCGACGACCGCGCCCTGCAACCGGGTCCACTCTTCACGAAAGCGAGGAAACTCTACTGGGAGTTTGCCCATCGCTGACGACCCGTTCAATAATCATCGCTTTTGTACACGCTTTGTTCCGTCTATAGTGGTCGCGACGATGAACCGCGCGGGCATGAAACGATGCATTGGCAGGCTGGCGATGTGGTGACGCTCAAGTCGGGAGGCCCCTTGATGACGGTCGAAAGCGTCGGCGGCGTCGCGACGCGCGGGGAGGAGACCGTCTTCTGCGTCTGGTCGGAGCCGGTGAGCAGCAGGCTGGTCATTCAGCGCGGCACCTTCTCGCCCGCGGTGCTCGAGCGGGGGCGCAAGCCCGAGCCGCTCGCGCGGGGCGCCTCGCGAGGCTAGGGCGCGCGGGCGAACGCCGCGTCGGGAACCGGCGGCCGGGACCCGTCGGCGCCGCCCTCCGTCGAGGCCTGTGCGGCGAAGAACCGATTGGCCGGGCGCGGGAGGCCGAGATGCTCGCGCAGGGTGGTGCCCTCGTATTCGCGGCGAAACAGCCCGCGCCGCTGCAGTTCGGGCACGACCTGCGTGCAGAAGTCGTCGAGGCCGGTCGGCACGGTGTCGAACATAATGTTGAAGCCGTCGCACGCCTCCTCGTGCAGCCAGGCCTCCATCTGGTCGGCGATGGTGCGCGGGGTCCCGACCATGGTCAGGCCCCCGAAGGCCCCGACCATCTGGGCCAGCTGGCGGA
>CAXUMV010000141.1:0-8378 GCA_964252065.1 uncultured Lichenihabitans sp. | reverse complement strand
TCGCCACCATGGTCGTGGTGGAGGCGCCCCGGTAGATGCCTTCCTTCCAGTAGACGCTGGTCTGGCTGTCGTATCCGAGCGGTCCGGCGTAGTCGACCAGGGTCACCCCGTTGCGGCTGACCGTCAGGTGGCCGTTCCCGTTCGGGTCGAAGGTCGCCTTGATGTCCATGGCATAGGTCGCGCCCTGGACGATGGCCTTGGGATCGGTCCAGACGACGCGGCTCGTGTCCTTGCCGACCGGGTCGGTATAGCCGATCGAGATCTGCATCTTGCCGGCGACGATCTGGATCGAGAAGGGGGGCGAGTTGCGCGGGACGTCGGCGCCGTCGTTCTGGTGGAACTGCCCCAGCACGGCCCAGCTCGACGGATCGGGATCGACGGCCCCGCTCTGGATGGCCATCTGGTAGGCGACGTGCACGGGCGTTCCGTTGGCGATCTGCGTGCCGGAGGCGATCTCGGAGCGGTTGACGGTGTTGGGATCGAGGAACCACACGTCGCCCGGATGCACCGTGAACTGGAGCAGGTCTCCGACACCCTGCACGATCGCATCCGACGCGCCGCTGTTCTGATGGTAATAGCTGGTCCCGCCGATCGAGGTCGAAGAAGTGTTAGAGCTCATCTGATCCACACGCGCCGGAGGTTGCCAAGAGTGCCGCATTCAGCACCGATGATCTTGGCATTGTTGTACCGGCGGCGTATTAAACCATCCGAAGTTGGATCATTCGAATTTGACAGGACATTCGAAATCTGACGCGTTGCGCAGCAACGCCAACTAGAACCTGCTCGCCTTCCCCAGATGCCATGCGTCGCTGGACGCTTGACCGGCAAGCTTCCATCGGTCTTATGGCGATCAGATGCGTGAACGCTCAACCAGAACAAGCCGTCGGGAAGGAGGCGTCCCTTACGTGAGGGGAAGAACGGCGTGGCCGATCGTCTTGGCCAGGTCGATGCGCGGCCGCCGGCCCTAGGGTCTGCGCCGACCCCTGGGATCCGTCGTCAACTCGAGGAGCAGCGCGTGGCGTCATGCCGGATCGATCGGCCCTTCGAAAACCGCGGCCGCCCCTCGCCCCCCTCGGCCATGCCTCAGAGCCGCGGCTGATGCGGCGGGTGTTTCGGAACGACGTGGCCGTCGTGGCGGTCGGCCAGCTGCTCCAGCAGGTCATCACCATGGGGACCGGGATCATCCTCGCCCGCGTGCTCGGATCGTCGGGCTACGGGATCGTCAACCTGCTGCGGACGCTGTTCACCGGGGTGATGACCGTCGCCCCGCTCGGCCTTGACCTCGCGCTCCTGAAATATTGCGGACGGCATGCCGCTGACGCGGACAACGTCGCCGTGACGGTCAGCCGGCTCCGCATCGTCGCGGGCGCCATGAACATCCTCGTGGCCCTCGTGATCGGCTTCGGCTTCGGCGGCGTGCTGATGCGCGACGTGTACCGCTACGACCAGTTCGACACGATGCTGCTCATCACCCTCGCGGGCCTGCCCTTTGCCGCCGACCTCGGCGTGATGAGCGCCGTGTACAAGGCCAAGAGCCGCCCCGGCCTCTACGCCCTGATGACGATCTACCTGCAGCCGGTGCTCCGCCTCATCCTGACGGGCGTCGTGGTCCTGGTCTCTCCCACGGTCATGGCGGTGGTCGCCATCAACACGATCCAGATCACGGTCAGCAGCCTCGCCGTGATGGTCAACCACCGCCTGATGACCACGCGCGCCCGGCACGCGGCCGGGACGCCGGGGCCGGTTCCGTGGCGCGAAGCTCGCGGCGTCCTCGGCGAGTCGCTTTGGATGGCGCTCAACCTTTTGGTCTACGGCCTGATGCGGTTCGTCGACATCCTGATGCTGGGCTACTACCTGCCCGCGAGCCAGGTCGGCGAGTACGCCGCCTTGAGTACCATCTCGCAGCTGGTGCAGGTCTATCCCCTGGCCGCGAGCCAGACCCTGGGCCCCACCGTGTCCCGCCAGTATCACGCGGGGGATCTCGACGGGGTCAGGCGGACCCTCGACAACTACATCTATCTCGCGACCCTGATCTCCGGCTTCATCTTCGCCGGCATCGCAGTGTTCGGCACCCAGCTCGATCTCGTCTTCGGCAAGAGCTTCCATTTCCAGCAGGCCGTGAGCATCCTCATGCCGGTCGGCTATCTGCTCAGCGCCACCCTGGCGCCCACCGGCTATGCCCTGTCGATGACCGGCCGCCATCGCGCCGAACTCGGCATCCTGGTGCTGGGCGGCGTCGTGCTCGTCGTGCTGTGCCGCCTCCTCATCCCGCCCTACGGGCAGGTCGGCGCCGCCTCGGCGGTCGCGACCGCGTTCTTCGTCATCAACACCGTCCGGTTCGGATACGTCGCCAAGGTCCTCGGGTTCGTGCCCGGACGCTGGCGCGACGTCCTGCCGCCGATAGCGGGTCTCCTGCTGGCCTATGTGGCGCGCACCGTCGTCGATGCCGGGTTCGCGCGCAGCTTCCCGGCCTTGCTGGCCGCGTGCCTGCTTTACGCCGCGCTCTACGCCGCGGCGTGCCAGCTGGTTCTGCTCCGTCCATCCGAGCGGGACGCGGTCGGCCGGCAGCTCCGCGGCCGCATCGGCCGGCTCCGGGCCCGGTGGAGCTGACGCCGTTGCACGCGGGAACGCACGCCGAGCGGGACGGTCGGCCGCCCTGCCTCATCGTCCGGAGACGGTCATGGCCCGCATAGCCCTCTTTGCGCCCCACTATGCGGAGTACGCGACGCGGCTGGCCTTGGCGCTGGCCGCGCGCGAGCAGGTCCTGCTCGTCCTTGACGAGAAGAACCGCAGGAACGAACTCCCGCCCTCGCTGTTCGAAGCCGCCCGGCGCGCGACCACGCTGTTCGAGTTCCGGACGGACACGCGGCTTTGGCGGCGCCTGTCGCGGCTGACGGTCGCCTGGCGCATCCTGAGGTTCCGTCCCGATGTGGTCCACGTGCAGGAGCAGCCGGACCAGCTGACCGCGGCCGTCGTGGCCATCCTGCGGCGCTTCTTCCCCATCGTCCTGACCGTGCACGATCCCAAGCCGCATGCCGGGCGCGACGCCGCCTACGCGATGCGGTGGGATCGCTACCGGCAGGCCGTGAGGCGGGCCGCGGGCACCTACCACGTCAACGGCCGCTACTGCGCCGGGCTCTTGAAGGGCGCGGGCGTCCCGGACCGTCCGGTGGTCACGACCTTCCATGGCGTGATCCTCGTCCCGGAGAGCGGCGACGTCGCGCTTCCGGAGGGGCCGCGTGTCCTCTTTTTCGGGCGCATGGAAGAGTACAAGGGGCTGGACGTCCTGCTCGAGGCCGTGCGCGAGCTCGATCGTCGCGGCGTGGTGTTCGATCTCGTGCTGGCCGGACGGGGCCCGGAGCTCGACCGGCTCGGCCCCGTCATCGAGAGCCTGCCCAACGTGACGGTCGTGAACCGCTATCTCACGCCCGCCGAGGCGATCCATGAGTTCCAGCGCGCCATGGTGGTGGTGATCCCCTATCGCGAGGCGACCCAGAGCGGGGTCGTGGCCGCGGCCTTCGCGAACGGGCGTCCGGTCGTGGCGTCCGAGGTCGGCGGCCTCGTGGATGTGATCCGGCACGAGGTCAACGGGCTGTTCGTGCCCCCCGGCTCGGTGCCGGATCTCGCTGATGCGCTGCAACGCCTCCTCGAGGACGCCTCCTTGCGGGCCCGGCTTGCGGATGGGGCGCGCGAGACGGGATCGACGACGCTGAGCTGGAGCGCGGCCGCAGACGCGCTGTCGGCCGCCTACCGGACGGCGGGCAGGCCATGAGGCCGGGCGCCCCGCCACGGGCCGCGACCATGAGGATCATGGTCTTCATGTGGGACTTCTTCGGCGGCGGCGCCGAGCGGGTCGCGGTGACGCTGGCCAACGCCTTCCGGGCCGCCGGCCACGAGGTCTGCATTGTGGTCGGGCGCGACCATGGCCCGAACCGGGTGCTGGTGGGGGAGGACGTTCGGGTCCTCAGCCCCGGCTCGCCCGCGCCCGGGGCCGTGCTGTCGCATCTTCGCGGCACGATCGCGGAGTGGCGCCCCGACCTCGTGCTCAGCCACCAGACCACGCGCAACGTCCTGGCGATCCTGGCTCACCTGTCCTGTGCGGGACGCGGGTCGCGCCTCATGGTCGGGGTGGAGCACGGCGAGATGGCTTTTACGGCCTCCCAGACCCGCGGCCTCGGTCTCAAGAGCTATTTCCAGCTCGCCCGGTTGCTCTATCCCATGGCGTCGGGGATCGTCGCGGTCTCGGCTAACGTAGCGGAATCGGTCCGCAAACACGTGAGCCCGCTGCCGCTGCGCCCCGAGGTCCTGCCGAACCCAGTCGTGTTCCCCGGTTTTCACGACAGGGCCGCGGAGGCGCCGACCCATCCCTGGCTCGTCGAGAAGACCGGCCCCGTTTTCGTCGCGGTCGGACGGCTCGAGGAGCAGAAGAACTATTCGCTTCTTCTCGAGGCCTTTAGAATCCTGATTCGGACCGTGCCGGCACGGCTGATCATCTTCGGAGTTGGCAAGCTGCAGGCCGCATTGGACCAAGAGAGAGCCGCTCTCGGCCTGGAGCAGAGCGTCGATCTTGCGGGATATGTCGCGAACCCGTTCGCCGTCATGCGGGCCGCCGACGCGCTCGTCTTGTCTTCGATCTGGGAGGGGCTGCCGACGGTCGCCATCGAAGCCATCGCCTGCGGGACGCAGGTCGTCTCGACCGACAACTCGCAAGGGATCCACAGCATCCTCGAGAACGGCACGTTCGGCTGGATCACGCCCCCGGACAGCGCCCCCGCGCTCGCCGCCGCCATGGCCGAGGCGCTCCGGGCCCCCAAGGACCCCGCCGACCTCGTGCGGCGGTCCAAGGCGTTCGAGGCCGCGCCGGTCGCCGAGGCCTACCTGGCCTATGTCAGGGGGCTGGCCGAAAAGCGCCCGCACCGCTCGCATCCTTGAGCCTTCGCGACGCGCAAAGACGAGGAGCCCGTTAATGGCCAAAGTCAGCTGGTTGGTGCCGGTCTACAACGCAGCCCCCTATCTCGAACCCTCGCTCCGTTCGATCCGCGACCAGACCTTCACGGATTTCGAGGTGGTCGTCGTCGACGACGGTAGCACCGACGGGTCCGCCCGCATCATCCAGAGCTTCTGCGCGGCCGACCCGCGCTTCCGCGCCTATCACAAGCCGAACTCCGGGATCGTCGATACGCTGAACCTGGGACTGTCCTACTGCAGCGGCGACTATACGGCGCGCATGGACGGGGACGACATCTGCGAGCCGACGCGTCTTGCGGTCCAGGTCGCCTTCATGGACCACCATCCCGCCTGCGTGGCGGCCGGGAGCCGCACGGTCATCATCGACGAGACGGGCGCGGTCGTCCGCAACGCCGCGGCGACGACCTGGAAGAGCCCCGGCCCCACGGGCTTCCCGCGCCGCGCCGTGACCCTGACCCATCCGACCATCATGGCCCGCACGGCCGTCTTGCGCGCGGTGGGCGGCTATCGCGACAAGTTCCTGGCCGCGGAGGACTACGAGCTCCTGTTCCGCCTCGCCCGCAGGGGCGAGATCGTGGAACTTAGCGACCGGCTGCTGCGCTACCGCGTCCATTCCCTCAGCGAATCGGCCACCAAGATCGAGCAGCAGCGGATCTCGTCTCTGAAGGCCGAGATCGCCGACTACCTGTCGGATTTCACGACCGACGCGACGCTCGTGCAGGACATCCTCGACAGCCGGACCGTCGGCGACCTCTGCCGCACCGCCGGCCAGGCGGGCCACGGGCTGCCGGATGCCGCGACCCTGCAGACCTACTTCCATGCCGAATACCTCCGGCGGGCCACCTACAGGCTCTCCATCGCCGAATCGCGCGGCATCGCGGCCGACACCTTCGCTCACGTGGTCAGGATGCTGCCGCGGCTGCGGTCGGCCACGGTGCGCTACTTCCTCTTCAAGGCCGTCCGGGAGCTGTCGCGCTGGGCGCTCGTGACGGGAACCGGGCGGAACGGACCCCCGTCCCGCTCGCGCCCCGTGGTCGGGCTGTTCTGAGCCCGACGCCCGTGACGTCGACGACACCGCGCGGCCTTCAGGACGACATCATGCACCCGCTTTCCAGACGACAGGTCGTGACGGGGCTGGCAGGGGCGCTCTGCCTTGTTCGCTCGCCTCTTCTGGCGGCCGATCCGGCCTATCCGAAACTCCGGCGCGGCATCAACCTCCACAACCTCATGAACTGGCCGGACGCGCGCCGCGAGGGAGACCACACGGCCTATGTGTGGCCGGCCTTCCAGGGATCACGCTACGGCATGACGGACGACGAGCTTCGTGCGCTCGTGTCCGCAGGGTTCGATTTCGCTCGGCTGACCGTGGACCCCAGCATCTTCATCGAAGCCACGGGAGCCAATGCGGCGGCGATCGAGCAGCATGCCAAGGACACCGTTGCCCGGCTGCTCCACCACGGCCTCGCGGTCGTGTTCGACCTGCACCCGGTGGCCGTCAACCCGGTCTACGCGCCGGGCAACCTCGTCCGGGACGAGACCTCGCCGCAGTTCCGGGCCTATGCCGACATGGTCGCCCGCATGGCGCTCATGCTGGACGGGTTTCCGCAGGACCGGGTGGCGTTCGAGCTCATGAACGAGCCTCTCGTCCTCGGGACGGCCCCGGCCGACATGCGTCGCTGGCAGGCCATGCTCGAGATCCTGCACGGCAAGGCGCGGTCGGGCAGCGCGTCGTTGCCGCTGATCCTGAGCGGCGCCCAGGGAAGCGACCGCAAGGCGCTGACGCTGCTTGATCTCCGCCCGTTCCGCCAGAGCAACGTCCTTTATACATTTCATTACTACGAGCCCTTCGCCTTCACCCATCAGGGGGTGCCGCGCCTACAGACGCAGTGCCTGTCGGATCTGCATTGGCCGGAGGACGACGCCAACGCCGACGAGGCGCTCGCTCGGGCCCAGGCCTGCATCGCGTCCGCCCCCGTCGGGCCGGCGGAGCGCGACACGCTGGGCCAGGACACCGACCACCTCGTCAAAGGCTACAAGCGATGGCGGTTCGGCGCCGCGAATGCCGAACGAGGCTTCGACGAGGTGGGCCGCTGGGCGGCCGACAACGGCATCGCCAATGCCCGCATCCTCCTGGGGGAGTTCGGATGCGTGTCCTCCATGGCAGGGCCTGCCCTCAGAGACCAGCGCGCAAGCTGGCTCCGCAACGTGGTCCGGAATGCCGAGCGTCTTGGGTTCGCGTGGGCCTACTGGGCCTATAAGGGGCTCGGAGGCATGCAGCTGCTCGACCCGGAGACCGGGACCCTCGACGCCGAAACGCTCGACGCCCTCCAGCTCCACGCCCCCGGCTAGCCCCGCCCCCGCGCGGGATCGCGCCTCGCTGTCGCCGCGAAGCGCGGCGGCGCCGCGGCGATCCCTTCTGCGGCGGCAAGGCTCGCGACCGTAGATGGGTTCGCGGCGCCCACAGTGACGGTCCCCTGATATCGCCTCCGTCTCGCGATCCACGGCGGCAGAGTCAGATTAGGGCCTCGGAATCCGTTCTTCCGGCGCACATTCCCGGCAGTCGGGTACACTACCGTGGGTTCCTCGGCCTCGGAAATCATTCCAAAATCAAAGTCCTTCTTTCATTGGATAAAAAAACGCTTGGGAAGAGGGTTGCCTCTTGCTTCAATTTGGTTGATGAATTGCAAGTGTTGCATCGCAGCAAAGCAGGTATCGTTACGTCATAGCGCGCCGCGGCGCGGCTGCCGGTCTCCGTGCCACGTTGAGAAGAACCGATGAAGATCGCGATCTACGGCCTGGGCTATGTGGGACTGACCGCAGCGGCCTGCCTGACCAAGGAGGGGCACACCGTCCTCGGGGTCGATGTCAGCGACAGCAAGGTTCGCGAGGTCAACGCGGGTCATTCGCCGATCGAGGAGCCTGGCCTCGCCGAGCTGCTCCGCGCGGCCATCGACAGGAAGCTTCTCCGGGCCGTCAACGATGCGGCCGGCGAGATCAACGACTGCGATCTTGCGATCGTCTGCGTCGGGACCCCCAGCGCGCAGGACGGGTCGCACAACCTGTCCTACATCGCCGAGGTCACGCGGCAGATCGCGGTCTCAATCGACCCGGCCCGGACCTCGCCCCTGACCGTCGTCTACCGCAGCACGATCCGGCCCGGAACCGTCGACACGATCATTCGGCCGATCTTCCGCTCGACCTTGAAGAAGCACCTCGATGCGGTGGTCGAGATCATCTACAACCCCGAGTTCCTGCGCGAAGCCACCGCGATCAAGGACTACTTCGCGCCGCCCAAGATCGTGATCGGCACGCATGACGGCCATCCGAGCCGCCGCATGGACGAACTCAACAAGAACATCGACGCGCCCGTCTTCTATACGAAGTACGGCGAGGCCGAATTCACGAAGTTC
>CAXUMV010000140.1:0-8380 GCA_964252065.1 uncultured Lichenihabitans sp. | reverse complement strand
GCACGTTCATCATCGTGCTCTTGCCCGAGCCGTTCGGGCCGATGAGCCCGTGGATGGTGCCGCGCTGGATGCTGATGTCGGGGTCGTCGGGCGCGACCTCCTGCGCCTCCTTGTAGACCGCGTCGGCCTGCCGGAGCTGCCCGGAGTCCTTCAGCATATTGCCGAGCTGGACCTTGACGTCCAGCCGATCGGGCGAGAGCGCCAGCACGGCCTCGTAGTGCCTTGCTGCGGCGGCGGCATCGCCGCTGTCCCGCGCGACGTCGGCCAGCCGCAGCATCGTCTCGAGGCTCGCCGGACCGCTCACGGGCGCGCTGCGTCGTCGAAGGAACCACATGGGACGCTTGCTGCTCCTCGCCATCCGGACCCCCGGGGGGCGGGCCGCGTCTGGCTAGCATGAGGCGGAGGCGGGGGCCAGATTGCCGGGCGGGCCCGGCGCGGCCACAAGAGGCCGCGGGTGCGGTTCCCGGCGTGACGGAGTCTTAAGGCGGAGCAGGATATCAAAGTCCCGATGACCCGGCATGCCCTCCTGCGGCCACGCCACGGCCCGGCGCCGCGCGACGGGCACCCCGCTCCTTGCCTCGGGGGTCGCGCGTGGCGGTGATCGTCCCGTTCCTGTGCAACACGCTCCTCAACTTCGTGACGGGGCTGCTGCTCGCCCGCTTCCTCGGTCCGGAGCAGTACGGCCGCCTGGCGCTCGCGCTGGCGGTCGCCATGGTGATCCAGACCCTGTTCTTCGACTGGCTGCGCCTCGCCGCGATCCGGTTCTACTCCGAGCGCAGCCGTGCCGACGAGCCGGCCGTGCGGGCGACGCTCGACGCGAGCTTCGCGGTCCTGATCACGCTGCTCTGCGCGGGCGCCATCGCGCTGCTCGCCTCGGGGCTGGACGTGCGGCTGTCGCGACCGCTCGTGGGCCTTGCGGTCGCCTCCTCGGTCGCCAACGGCCTCTTCGACTATCACACGGCCCTCGTGCGGGCCCGCTTCCTTGACCGGGCCTATGCCCGGCTGATCATCAGCAAGAACCTGATCTCGCTGACGCTGACCGTCGGGGGAGCGGTGCTGTTCCGGTCGGCCGAGATGGCGATCACCGGGCTCTGCCTCAGCATGGCGGGCTCGCTGCTCATCAGCCGCCGGACCCTGACCGACCGCAACGCGACGGTGAGGTCCGCCGACCGCTCGCTGGCCGGCACCGTGCTCGGCTACGCCCTGCCGATCGTGGTCGCCAACATGCTCTACCAGATGATCCCGCTGACCGACCGCGCGATGGCGGCGAGCCAGCACGGCTATGCGGTGTCGGGGCAGTTCTCGCTCGCCTACGACATCGGCTTCCGGATCGCCTCGGCGATCGGCTCCACCATGGACATCCTCCTGTTCCAGATGGCCGTGCGCCTGCACGAGCACCACGGCCCCGACCGCGCCAAGGAGGCGGTCGCGCGCAACATGGGCATCGTGCTCGCGATCCTCGCGCCGAGCGTCGCGGGGGTGTGGATCGTGCTGCCGAGCTTCGAGGCGCTGGTCGTGCCGGCCGAGTTCCACGGCCACTTCTCGCACTACCTGACCCTGCTGATCCCCGGCCTGTTCTGCTACGCGATGATCCATTGGGCCATCAACCCGATGTTCCAGATCGGCAAGCGCACCGGCATGCTGATCGCCGCCGCGCTGCTGGCGAGCCTCGTCAACGGCGTCCTGCTGGTGGCCCTGCCCACGGGAGAAGACGCCTCGAGCTACGCGCTGGCGCAGTCCTGCGCGCTCGGGGTCGGCATGCTGGCGCTGCTGGGACTCGCCACCCGCCTCGACCCGGTGTGGCCGCGGGCGCGGGACGTCGTGCTGCCGCTCGCCTGCACGGCCGCCATGCTCCTCGCGCTGCTGCCGCTGCGCGACGCCATGGCGCCGGGCCTCCTGACGCTGCTGGTCCAGGGCCTCGCGGGGACGACGCTCTACGCCGCGCTCGCGGTCGCGCTCGACCTTTGCGGCATCCGGGCCCTGCTGGCGAGCCGCTTCCGCGTCTCGCGCTTCAGCCGCCGACCGCCTTCCGGCGTCCCGGACGAGACGCTTCCCGCTCCGCTTCGCCGCGGCAAGAAGCAAGGAGTCCTATAGATGATCTTGATATGAGCCGTTAAGCTTAACTGATGATGAAGTTAACGCTGATCGTTGTTCTGCAGGTAACCATAGAAGACTTGTTTAAGCCGGCCTAATCGATCGTAACCTTTATAAAGCTCTTGGCTGCTCTTCTTGGGATCAGCGGCGGGTCGGGCAGACCTGCCAACTCCACCTGAAGAGCTTCGACCCATGTCCCCGAGACGCGCCACGATCCTCGCCGCCCTGGGCCTGCTGGCCGTCGCAACCCCGGCGCTCGCCGGCCCGCGGGTCGTGCCGGGACTGGGGACCGACGACAGCGCCGGCACCGCGCCGCGCCTGGAGGACCGCCCCGGCCGCTACGGCGGCGGCTTCATCGAGCTCCTGATGACGGGGCACGCGGGCCCGGCCGGGCGCCCCATGGCGGCATCGCCGTCCCGCCCCGGGGCGTTCATGGCGACCGCCGAGCCGCAGGACCAGGACGACGGCGGCGCCATGGCGGCCGCCCCGCTCCGCCCGGTGCCCGGCTACGAGGCGCCGCGCCATGCCGTCGATCCCCTCTACATGCGCCAGGAGGTGCCGTTCGCCGGCGCCCAGGCGCCCGGCACCATCGTGGTCGATACCGCCAACAAGTTCCTCTATCTCGTCGAGGGCGGCGGGCAGGCGCTGCGCTACGGCATCGGGGTCGGCCGGCCGGGCTTTCTGTGGCGGGGCGAGAAGACGATCACCCGCAAGGCCGAATGGCCCGGCTGGACGCCGCCCGCCGAGATGCTCAAGCGCCGGCCGGACCTCCCGGCCCACATGGAGGGCGGCATGGCCAACCCGCTCGGCGCGCGTGCCATGTATCTCGGCTCGTCCTTGTACCGCATCCACGGCACCAACGAGCCCGACACCATCGGCACCAACGTGTCGTCCGGCTGCATTCGGCTGACCAACGATGACGTCGCCGATCTCTTCGAGCGCGTCCGGGTCGGCACGCGCGTCGTCGTCCTGTGAAACAAATGCGGTTCAACGCCGTTTAACGGATAGGTCGGCTTCGCGTCCAGGCTGATCGTCATGAAAGCCGCCTCGCACCCATCCGAGGCGGCTTTCTTGTTTCTTGCGGGCGGCCGTCAGGCGCGGGCGCGCGGATGAGCACCGCGATAGGCCTCCATCAGGCGTGCGCCGTCCACCGCCGTGTAGATCTGGGTCGACGACAGCGAGGCATGGCCCAGGAGATCCTGGATGGCGCGCAGGTCGCCGCCGCGGGCCAGGAGATGCGTCGCAAAGGAGTGGCGCAGGGCGTGCGGCGTCGCGCTCGCCGGCAGTCCCAGTGCGCCCCGGCAGCGCTCGAGGGTGAGCTGCACGATCCGCGGCGAGAGCCGTCCCCCTCGCACGCCGACGAACAGCGGACCCGCGGCCGGCAGCGGCAGCGGACACAGTGCCAGGTAGCGCGCCACCGCAGCGGCCACGGCCGGCAGCACGGGCACGCTGCGCTCCTTGCGTCCCTTGCCGGTCACGGTCAGCGGGCGGCCCGCCTCGAGCGGCGCCGTGCCCCGCGCCAGGGCCAGCGCCTCGGCGATGCGCAGGCCCGCCCCGTAGAGCAGCGCGAGCACGGCGGTGTCGCGCGCCAGCACCCACGGCGCGCGGGCCGCCTCGTCGTCGGCCTCGCCGCCGATCAGGCGTCGCGCCGCCTCGACCGGCACGGGATGCGGGAGCCCCCGGGGCAGCTTCGGGCTGCGCACGGCGGCGAACACGTCGGCCCGCCCGAGCCCGCGCCGCTCGAGATGGCGCGCGAAGGAGCGCAGCGCCGCAAGGCTCCGCATCAAGGATCGGCTGCCGACCTCGGCGCGCCGGCGATGGGCCAGGAAGCTGCGGATGTCGCCCGGGCGCAGGGCGGCGAGAACCGCCAGCGTCACCGCCTCGCCGCCGTGCCCGCCCAGGAAGGCGACGAAGTCCCTTAGGTCGCGGCGGTAGGCCTCGATCGTCAGGGGCGAATAGGCGCGCTCGACCCCGAGCCCCTCGAGCCAGGCCGCGGCTTCCTGCGCGACACAGGGAGAGGCGTGGGGCAGGATGAGACCCAAAGGCGCACGGCGCTCCGTTCTTGACCCGTGCAGCTTGGCCGGCGAGGGCTTAAGACCGGGTTTCTCGGAGCGGAAGGCGGGTTCACGGGTGGCCATCCAACGAAGCGATGTGGCCGTGGCGGGCGCCGGCGTGACGGGTCTTGCGACCGCCCTGGCGGTGGCGACCGGCCCCGGCCCGCGGCCCCGCGTCCTGGTCTGCGACCCGGCGCTCGCCGAGGCTGTGCCGCGGACCCTGCGGGCGGTCGCCATCGCGCCGGCCTCGCGCCGCTTTCTGGACGGGCTCGGCGTCTGGACCGCCCTCGCGCCGGCGGCCCAGCCCATCCGGCGCATGGTGCTCGGCGATACGCGGCCCGGCGCCGTCCCGGCCCCCGAGTACCTGCGGTTCGAGGCCGATGGCGAGAGCGCGGAGCCGCTGGCCCACATGGTGCTGCAGGACGATCTGCGCGCCGCCCTGCGCGCCGCCTGCGAGGCCGCCGGGGTCGTGCTGCGCCCCGAGCGCATCACCGGGTTCGCGGCGACGGCCGGCGCCCTTGGGCTGGCGGGAGGCGGGGGGGAAAGCCGCCTGCTGGTCGCGGCCGACGGGGGCCGGTCGCGCCTGCGCGAGGTTGCGGGGATCCGCACGGTCGGGCGGGACTACGGGCAGGCGGGCATCGTCGCCACCCTGGCGCACAGCCTCGACCATGGCGGGGAGGCCCTGCAGCATTTCCTGCCCGCGGGGCCGCTCGCCTTCCTGCCGCTGCGCGCGCCCGACGGCAGCGGGCGCCGCTCCTCGATCGTCTGGACCGAAGGTCTTGCCGAGGCCGGCCGGCTGACCGGGCTGTCGCCTGAGGCGTTCTGCGCCGAACTGCTGGCGCGGGGCGGGCAGGCGCGCGGCGTGCTCACGCTGGAAGACGCCCCGCGCGCCCACCCCCTTGCGGTGCGGCTGGCGCGTCGCCTCACAGCGCCGCGGCTGGCCCTCGTGGGCGACGCCGCGCGCACCATCCATCCCCTGGCGGGCCAGGGCCTGAACCTCGGGCTGCAGGACGCCGAGGCGCTCGGCCGCCATGTGGCCGAGGCCCTGGTGCTCGGGCTCGACCCGGGCTCGCGCCGCGTGCTGGACGCCTACCAGCGCGACCGCCGCATCGGCCAGGTCGCGATGGCGGCCGCAACGGACGGCCTCAACCGCCTGTTCTCCAACGACAGCGCGCCGCTGCGCCTGCTGCGCGACGTGGGGCTCGGTCTCGTCGACCGCGCCCCGGGCCTCAAGGCCGCCCTGATCCGCCGCGCTTCCGGGCTCGGCTGACGCCCGCGCGGCCGCGCGGCGCCTTGGACGCCTGCGGCTCGTCGTCGGCCTTGAGGCCGTCCATCAGATCCGCGACGCTGTCGTAGCGCGTGACCTTCCCGGCTCGGAACTCACGGATCGCCGACGTCGTCTTTGCGAGCGTAGCGACGCAATCCATGTCTCTGGTCTCCGCATCGCCGATGGATCGCCACGGCGCTGATGCGCCTTGCGATTGACGGACCAAACGGGATGCTACGTGGCGGACCACCACCACGGATCCACCGGCCCTACACTCAAGCGCCGGTGAGCAGCCCGTAGAGCGCCACGGCACCGCGGGCGGTGCGCAGCTTCTCGGCCAGGACCGGGTCCCGCAGGCGCCGCGCCACTGAGGCCATGGATTTGAGGTGTCCTTCGGGCTGCTGTTCGGGGAGCAGCAGCAGGAAGACGAGGTCGACGGGCCGCTCGTCGATGGCGTCGAACGGCACGGCCGGCTTGAGGTGCGCGAACAGGCCGAACGGCCTTTGCAGCGCGGTGAGGGGCGCGTGCGGGAGCGCGATGCCGCCCCCAAGGCCGGTCGACCCGAGTTCCTCGCGCCTGAGCAGCGCCCTCACGACGGGCTCGGGATGGAGGTCGAGCAGGGCCGCCGACTGGCGCGCCAGCTCCTTGAGGACGCGCCACTTGTCGGCCTCCTTGAGTTCGACCACGGCCTCGGGCCCGAGCAGATCCTTGATGTCCATGGCGGCACTCTGTACGCGGTTTCTCGCCCTGTTCCGATGCTGCGCGTCGTCGGTCAGCAGGACGGTCATCGGAGCGGGCTGCCGGGCTCGGCCAGGGGAAGCACGATCACGAGGCGGGTCCCGCGGCCGTTCCTGACCGGGCTCTCAGCCCGGATCGTGCCGCCCATGGCCTCGACCACGCCGCGGGCGATGGCAAGCCCGAGGCCCGTCCCGGCCGGACGGCCGTCGCCCTGGCTCAGCCGGGTGAACTTCTCGAACACCCGCTCGAGGTCGGCGGGCGGGATGCCCCGGCCCTGGTCCTCGACGGCGATCACGAGCGACCGCCCCTCCACCCCAGCGCGGACGATGGTCGCCGGGCCCGGCTCGGCGTATTTGTCGGCGTTGTCGAGGAGGTTGAAGACGACCTGCTCGAGCAGCACGGCATCGCCCTGGACAAGCGCGTCGCGCTGCTCCACGGCGAGCTCCACGGCGCGGGCCGGAAACGCTTTGCGGGCCCGCCCGACGGCCGCCGTGAGGACGTCGGATACCTCGATCCAGTCGCGGCGCAGGTCGAGCGTGCCGGACTCGACGCGCGTCATGTCGAGGAGGTTGGCGACGAACCGGGTGAGCCGCCGCGCCTCCTCCTCGATGGTGAGGACGAGGTCGTCGCGGGCCGGCTGGTCCATGCGGTCGCCGAACTCGCGAAGGCTGGTGACCGAGCCCAGGATCGAGGCGAGCGGGGTGCGCAGGTCGTGGCTGATGGAGGAGAGCAGCGTCGTCTGGAGCCGCTCGCGCTCGGCCAGGGCCTCGCCGCGCCGCGCCTCGACCACGAGCGTCGCCCGCTCGATCGCCAGCGCCCCCTGGTCGATGAGGGCCGCCAGCGCGCGTTCGTCCTCGGCGGACAGGGGCTTGCTGCGGTCGGAGGGCGCGAAGCCGACGACGCCCACGATGCCCGCCGAGGTGCGGATCGGCTGGAACTGGTAGAGCGCGTTGGGCAGCGTGCCGGTCCGCCAGCCGGCGGCTTCGGCGCGGGTGAACGCCCATCGGGCGGCGGCCCATTCGCCCGGCTGCAGCGTATCCTCGGGCGGGAACGCCGAGCGGATCGCGAGCTCGTCCGGCGCGGCCCCGTCGGTCTCGCGGAGCAGGATCATGACCTGCCCCTTGATGGCGGCGGCCGCCTGGCGGACCACCACCCACAGCACGTCCTCGATGCTCACCGTGCCGGCCAGCTTGCGCGAGACGTCGTAGAGCGACTGGATGGTCCGCACCCGGTCGCTGGCGGCGCTGGACTGGTCCCTGACGCGGCCCGCGAGCCCGCCGGTGGTGACGCCCACGAGCAGGAAGATGATCAGCGCGAAGAACTCGTAGGGCGTCGCGATCGAGAAGCTGAACAGCGGGGGGATGAAGAAGAAGTTGTAGGCCAGGAAGGACAGCATGGCGGCCGCGATGGCAGCCCACTGGCCGACCGTCACGGCGCATCCGAGCACGGCCGCGAGAAAGATCATCGACAGGTTTGGCAGCGCGAGGAAGCGGCTCGCCAGGAGGCCGACCCCGACCGCGATCGCGACCGAGCCCGCCGCGGCCGAGAGCCCCACGGCCAGCGTGGTGCGGGCGGGCCATCGCCACCGCCGGCGGGGCCTGCTCACCGTTTCCCCGACCACGACGTGGATCGCGATGTCGGCCGCACGGCGCAGCAGCATGCCGGACAAGGACCGGCCCCGCGCCCGCGCCCAGAGGGTCGCGCTCGAGCGCCCGATGACGATCTGCGTGATGTTCTCGCGCCGGGCGAAGCGCAGGATCTCGTCGGGCAGGTCGCGGCCCGCGAGCCGCGTGGTCTCGGCCCCGAGCCGCTCGGCCAGGCGCATGGCCTCGTCGATCCGGCGCAGCGCCACGGCGTCGGTGACCTCGAGGCCCGGGCGCTCCAGGGTCACGGCGATCCAGCCCGCGTTGAGGCCGCTGGCGAGGCGGCTCGCCGCGCGCACCACGCGCTCGGAGGAGGGGTCGGATCCGACGCAGACCAGGATGCGCTCGGCTGTCGGCCAGGCGCCCTCGATCGCATTCTGGCGCAGGTGGTCGACCATCTGGTCGTCGACCCGGTCGGCGGTCCGGCGCAGCGCGAGTTCCCGCAGCGCGGTGAGATTGCCGGGCTTGAAGAAGCCGCCGGCGGCGCGCCGGGCGTTCTCGGGCAGATAGATGCGCCCCTCGCTCAGCCGGGTGATCAGCTCCGCCGGGGTGATGTCGACCACCACGACCTCGTCGGCCTTGTC
>CAXUMV010000139.1:4467-8398 GCA_964252065.1 uncultured Lichenihabitans sp. | reverse complement strand
ACCGCCCGCTCCCGGTCGGGGTGGTCGAGCCCCGTCCCGCAGTCGCGGACCTGGATGGTGTGGAGTTCGGAGCCCCGGTCGTCGAAACTCCACGCCAGCAGCCGGTGATCGGGCGAGGGAGCGGCCTCGCCGAGGTCGAAGAAGGAGGTGCCGGCCGCCAGCGCGTCGCCGTCGAGCAGCACCGTCTCGGCGCCCCCCTCGCGCGGGCGGCGGCACACGATCTCGTGCTCGCCCCCCTCGCGGTGGCGCCGGTAGTACTGGAACGGGCCGTGCAGCACCGGGACGTCGCTGTCCTCCTCCTCGATCCGGCCGCGCATCTCGGCCTTCAAGGTCCGCTGCAGCTCCGTCGTCGGCGCGAGCACGGCCGCCGCATAGGCGTTCTCCCGGACCAGCACGTCGCGGATGTCAGCGGGCAGCACGGCGGGATCCCGCAGCACGGCCTGCCAGTTCGACGCCTTCAGCCAGGCATAGGGGTCCTGCAGCGTGCGGCCGTGCACAAGGGTCGAGGTCGGCCGCGGCTCGGTGGGCGGCGGCAGGGGGGCCGGGGCGAGGGCCGGGACGGACGCCACCGGCGCGCTCAGCCCGCGTACCCGACGAAGGGCGTCGGCGACCGCCGGTCTTCGGATGTCTCGATTCTCGCGGCTCGGGCCATGCAGCGCTCCTTCAGGGACTTAGCTACGATCCCGGTCCGCATCCGGCAAGCGCGAGGGGCAACGCGCAGAAAGGCACCCCATCGGCCCGTGAATTGTCGGATCACCGATTGACTCCATCGTTGACGCCGCGTTACGGCAAAGCTTAACTGGTCTTAAGAAAAGCGGTCCACTCAAGCCGCCTCGTGTTGCATTTGAGAATGGACATTGTCGTGACCGATCAATCATTTGCTCTGTCGAGCTTTCTGCGCCCCACCGTCGAGATCGTTGCCTCTTTTCTGGGGAACAATGCCGTCCAGACCAGCGAACTGTCCGCTTTGATCGGGGACGTTCATGGGACGCTGGCCCGGCTGAACGCCAAGGCCTCGCCGGCCGCACCCGAGCCGCCCAAGCCCGCCGTGTCGGTCAAGCGGTCGATCCAGTCCGACTACCTTGTCTGCCTCAACGACGGGAAGCGGTTCCGGTCGCTCAAGCGCCATCTCAAGAGCAAGTACGGCATGACCCCCGACGATTACCGGGCCCACTGGAACCTCCCGGCGGACTACCCGATGGTGGCGCCCGGCTATGCGCGGGAACGCTCCCAGCTCGCCAAGGCGATGGGTCTCGGGCAGCAGCGCCGCCGCAGCAAGTAGCACGGCGCCGCTGTCAGGCGTGCACGACGGCGGTGCCCGCGTCCCGGCGGATGCGGTCGACCATGGCCCTGACCCCGTTCGAGCGTTGCGGCGTCAGGTGCGAGTCGAGGCCGAGGCGGGCCAGCAGGGCCGTCGCATCGGCCTCGAGGATCTCGCTCGCGCGCCGGCCGGAATACAGCGCGAGCAGGATTGCGATCAGCCCCTTGACGATGTGGGCGTCGCTGTCCCCCTTGAAGTCGAGGCGCGGATCGGCCGCTGGCTCGATCGCGGTCTCCAGCCAGACCTGGCTCGCGCATCCCTTGACGCGGTTGGCTTCCGTATGGGCCGTGACCGGCAGCGGCTCGAGCTCGCGGCCGAGCTCGATCACGTAGCGGTAGCGGTCCTCCCAGTCGTCGAGGAGCGCAAAATTCTGTTCGATGGCGTGGATGTCCGGCATCGGACGACCCTACAGCACGGGCGGCGCCAAGAAAACGGCGTGGCCTGCGGGCTCTCTGCCGCGGGTGGCGCCTAGCGCTTCAGGCTCGCCGGGGCCGGCACGGTCCGCAGCTTGCGGGGCGAAGCATCGTCCGGGAACCGCGCGGCCTCGGCTGTGGCCCGTGCAGCGCGCAGGCAGCGGGCGGGGTTGTCGGCGCAGTAGCGCTCCAGCGCCGCCGCCGTCGATCCGGCGGTGGCCTGCAGGAGCGTGCCGGCGCCATGCGCGTCTGGGCCGGACGGCGCCGGCAACGCCGAGGCCACGAGGCCGATGCAGACGAAGGAACGGGCAACGAAGAACATGAGGCCGCAGGCTCCGAGGGCGCCGGTCGGGGACGCCACCTAGCCTCTAGCGTGCAAAGACGAAGGCGCCGCCAAAGCGGCCGGCCGAAATGTCTCGGCCGCGGCGACGCTTCGTTGACCATGACGGCGGACTTACCGAGATGCCGCATGGCGCCGGCCGGCCATCGGTGGCGCGGGTCCTCGGTGGTCTTCCAAACCGTCGCGACCGCTTAGCGTTCGCTTAAGTCGTGGCTGCGACAGTCCTTGGGAGCGCATGGCCGGTCGAGCGATGCGCGCGGAGCGTCGCGTTGAGTCTGTTGTCCGGTTTCCTGGACCATGTCGGGCGCCTCGTGCACCCGGACGC
This sequence comes from uncultured Lichenihabitans sp., assembly GCA_964252065.1. GTDB lineage: Bacteria > Pseudomonadota > Alphaproteobacteria > Rhizobiales > Beijerinckiaceae > Lichenihabitans. The sequence continues at coordinate 5,999 of CAXUMV010000139.1, read as the reverse complement.
CGCGTCGTCGGACATCGACCACGCGCGCCATCGTATCTTCCTGGCCACGCGCTTCGGGCTCGTCTTCGCCGGCCTGTTCGGCTGGATCGCGGCCATCGCGGTCGGCCATGTGCCGCGCCCGTGGGAGGCCATGGCGGTCGCCTGGCTGATCGTGCCCTTCGTGGCGGCCGTCCACGTCTCCCGCACGGGCCGGCTTTGCGAGGGCGAGGCCGCGTGCCTTGCTGCCTGGTGGGGCCTTGCGCTGACGACGCCGCTCGGGGGCGGCACGACCCTGCTGGGCGGCTGCGTCCTGCTGCTGGTCGGGCCGCTCGAGGCGACGTTCTCGGGTCGGGAGAAGGTGGTGAACGGCGCAATCGCGGCCGCGATCCTGGGCGCGGTCGCCCTGGCGGCCGCCTCTCGCCTCGGCCTCGTGGCCGATGCCGAGAAGGCGGGCGGCGGCGCCCTGGTGGTGGTCCCCGCGCTGCTCTTCATCGTCGTGCTGGCGCGCTGCTCGCTCGCGCTTCAGCAGCGCCGGCAACACCTCGTGGCCGTCGGGGAGGAGCGCTACCGCGTGCTGTCGGCGGCGATCGGCGACCTCGTGGTGCGCTACGATCCCCTCGCCGGCATCGTCATGGCCAGCCAGGAGGCCAAGACGCTGTTCAACATCGCCCCGCGCGACCTCCTCGGCCGCGGGTTCTTCGAGCGCGTCCACGTCGCCGACCGGCCCGCCTTCCTGACGCTGTTCTGTAACGCGGCGGCGACGGGCGAGAACGTCTCCGCTCGCCTTCGCTTCCGCACCGGCGGCGCCTGGGCCGGGCAGGGGCACGGCCCCGAGCCGGTCTTCGCCTGGATCGAGCTGCGGGCCTGCCGCTACGACCCGAAGGCCGGACGGAGCAATCGCACGGACGGCGGCGAAGCGGACCGGGTCGCGATCGTCGCCACCGTCCGCGACGTCTCGAGCCAGGTGGCGCACGAGCAGGCCATCGAGGGCGCCAAGCAGGAAGCCGAACGCGTCAGCCTGTGGAAGGACGCGTTCCTGGCCAATGTCAGCCACGAGCTGCGGACGCCGCTCAACGCCATCATCGGCTTCTCCGAGATGCTCGCGCATGTCGATCTCGGGCCGCGCGATCCGGAGAAGCAGCGCGAATATGCGCGCATCATCACGACCTCGGGTCAGCACCTCTTGTCCGTCGTCAACAGCCTCCTCGACCTGACCAAGATCGAGGCGGGCTGCTTCGACATCGATCCCGAGCCCTTCGCGGCCGCGGCCATGATCCATGCCTGCTGCGACATGGTCGGCCTGAAGGCCGAGCAGGCCGGCATCGTCATGCAGCGCGACATCGCGCCGGCGCTCGGGGAGATCGTCGGCGACAAGCGGGCCTGCAAGCAGATCGTGATTAACCTGCTCTCCAACGCCCTGAAGTTCACCCCTTCGGGCGGCACGGTCGCCATCGAGGCGCGGCCTGAGGGCAATTCGCTGCTGATCACCGTGGCCGATACCGGGGTCGGCATCGCGCAGCGCGACCTCAAGCGCCTGGGCGACGCCTTCTTCC
>CAXUMV010000139.1:0-4457 GCA_964252065.1 uncultured Lichenihabitans sp. | reverse complement strand
GGCTCGACAGGCCGTTCGAAGGCACGGGGCTGGGGCTTTCGGTGGTCCGCGGCCTCGTGGGCCTGCACGGCGGCACCATCACGCTCGCCAGCGCGCCCGACGAGGGGACGGAGGTTTGCGTCAGGTTGCCGCTCGACTGCCGCACCACCGCGGCGCACGTGGCCGCTGCGAAAATAGAAACCATTTCGCGTCATCGTCGGACCCTGGCGCCGATGCGCCCCGCCCCCGCTCCGAAGGTGCACCAAGTTGCGTGAAGCCACTCTCGGCGGCGTGTCCGCCCTCGACCCCCGCCCGCCCCGCGGCGGCGCCAAGGCCCGCTCCCCGGCCGCAGGCCGCGGCGGCAAGCCGCTCAGCCCGCGGCTGCGCCGGGTCCGCGCGCATCTGGCCCTGATCGTGGGCTCCGCGGGTTTCTCGGCGATCATGATCGGCATCATCCTGAACGCGACCGTGATGCAGAAGGAGCATCATCCGGCGCCGCTGTTCGGCGCTGCCGCCCCGCCCGTGCGCGTTGCGGCCGCCCCGCCGGCCGCCCGGCCCGACATCGGGCTCGTTCCGGCGCTGCCCGCGCCCTCGATGCCCGTGGCGCTTCCTCCCGTCGCGGCCGCGTCCCCGCCCATGGTCACCGCAGCACCGCCGCAGAACGCGGCGAAGCCTGCGGCCCGCGTGCCGCAGCCCCCGGCCGCGCCGCGTCCGGCCAAACCCGCCGACGGCATCGCCCGTTTTCTCGAGGGCTCGCCGCATGCTGCGTCCCGCGCCGTCGTGGCTGCGCATGGAGCCGCGCGGCCGGTCTCGACGCAGCCCCGATCCGCCGCGGCCCCGAGGCTCCGTCCGGCCGGTCCGGTCGCGACGCGGATCCAACCCGCGCCCGCGGTGAATTGACCGCAGCTCCCCCAATGGCCCCCGCGCGGCTCCGGTCCGACTTCTGGGTGTCGGCCTATCTCCGGCGCTGCGGGGTCGAGGGCATGCCGGCCATGCTGCGCCGCCGGGGCGCCGCCGAGGCCGGCGCCATCCTGGTCAAGCTCGACCGGCTCGATGGGACCGCTACGCTGTACGGGCCTGCGTCGCAGAGCGCCTTCGACGACCGCGCCATCGCCCGCCTGTTCGTGCGCCTGCACGCCCCCGAGGCGCTGCCGGTGCCCGACGTCGAGGCCCGCCTCGCGCGCGAGGTCGGCTTCGACCCCGACCTGTGGATCGTCGAGGTCGACGACCGGCAAGGGCGACACCTGCTCGACCTCGAGAGCTGACGACAGCGGATGTCGCTCTGACGGGTGCTACCAGAGGGCATCGACCAAGACCGGCATTTACCGTCCTGGTCGTCGTTGCGAGCGGAGCGAAACAATCCAGCCCTCGGGGCACCCCGCCGCCGTGTGGATCGCCACGGCGCTTCGCGCCTTGTAATGAGGACCTGGGAGAGGTTCAGCGTAGGAACGTAAACCGCTCCGTCATCACCGCCGCATCCGCCGCGGCGGGGCCTCGGCGAGGTCGCGGCGCGGGGCGGTCGGCACGGCTTCGATCCGCCGGGCAGGCGGGGGTAGGGTGTCCGCGAGGGGCCGGCGCGTCTCCGTCGCGCCGGCCAGCATGGCCTCGAGCAGGCGGCGCGCAGCCGTCGGCGCGAGCGTGGCGACCAGGGTGGCCAGACGGCGCACGGCCGCGACCGACCGCCCGATCGCCGGCTCCCCGAGGATGAAGATGCGCGCGGCGAGCTCCTCGGTGGCACCCACCGCGGCCAGCGCGAGGGCCAGGACGTCCCCGCCGCCTTCGTGTAGCAGCGGACGAAGCGCGCTGGTCCTGCCCCCGACCGCAAGGCACAGCGCATCCTCGAAACTGTCCCATTCTCCGGCCAGCGCGAGCTGGTCCAGGCGCGCGAGGGTCGCGGTCGTGGCGCCGTCGGGGCGGCCCCATTGGCGGCAACCGAGGTCGAGCCGGCGCACGGCCTCGATCATGCGGCGGCGCTGGCGCGGCGACAGCAGGGGAAACAGCGGGGCGACCGCGAGCGGGTCGCCGATGCGGGCCGCGAGGCGTTCGGCGAGATCGCGGTCGCCTCGGGCGCGGGCCACCATCGCCTGCAGCTCGGCGGGCTCGAACGCGATCGCGGCGTTCTCCGCGACCGCGGTCGCGACCCGCAGCTCGGGCCGGCGGACCAGGGCCCGCACGACGCTGGGCGGCAGGTCGGTCCGCTGCGCGATCGAGGCGGCCACCATGGCGGGTCCCGTCGCTGCGGCCGCCAGCAGTCCGGCTTCGTCGAAGGAGGCATGGCGGTAGAGGTCCGTCGCGATCAGGGCCTCGTCGTCCATCAGCCGCTCGAGCAGGGCGGCCGGAGTCGCGGGGTGATCGAAGAGCCGCTCGATCAGCCGCCGTCGCGTGGCGGGGTCGGCGTCGGTCAGGAGCGGGCCGACGATCGCCTCGAAGGTGCGGAGGTCGGCGGGCGCATGGTGCGGCTTTTGGAGAAACAGGTCGACCACGATCCGCAGCAGCAGCGGCCGGATTTCCGCGTCGGGGTTCTGGCGTCCCATGCCGAGCCGCGCCAGCGCACCCGCAAGGTCGTCGCTGGTCGGCATGCACAAAAGCCTCATGAACGCATTCAAAACGACAGCCTGGAGAGTAGCGTCCGATCGTTGAGACAACATTAACCTTCCCCGCCCGTAATGATTCTCACGCCGTATCTCGCCGAAGCAGGCCTCGTGGGGCGGGGAGAGAATGGGATGTCCAACGTCGTTGCTTTCAGGCCTGAGCGGACCGGCCGCGCCGTCGTCCGCCGCGACGAGGGGGCCGAGATCCTCTTCTTCACGGGTATCCGCTACATCCGGGACGAGCTGCCTCTCGCTCAGACGGAGCCGGAGCCCGATGCCGCCCATCCGGCGGCCGCCGACGGCGGCGAGGATTTCGCGACCGAGCGCCTCAAGGCCTGAGGGACCGTTTCCGCGGTCCTCCCCCGAACGGATGAGGACGCGTCGCCCGCCTTGTCCGAAGGTCAAGTCTGCGGACCGGGACCTACGATTAGACGGCGGAGCGGCGCATTTAAGCTCCACGCAGCATTGCACCCGGTCCGCATAGGCGCCTGAAGCCCCGAGGCTGGACCGTGGCGGTCAGATGGGCAGGGACGGTGCCCCGCCCACGAAGCGGATCGAGAAGGGGCGTCCCGCGATGGCCCCGCCGAGCCCGGGTGTCACCGACACGGGCGTGCACGCCTTGAGCGATCCGAGGGCGGCCTCCACGAACGTGCGCCTGCCCGCCGCGGCCCCGAGCAGATGGGAAAAGGTGATCCGGGGTTGCCCGAGCACGGTGCCGTCCCGTCGCAGGCTCACAAGCACCGTGATCGCCGATCCCGACGAGCCGGCGGGCGCCTCGAAGCAGGCCGTCAGCGCCCGGCCGAGCGCCTCCAGCGTATCGGCCGGCCCCGGCGGGGTGGTCAGCCGCAGGGCCATCGCGGCAGCAGCTACAGCCGGGGATGCCGTCATCGCCTCCGCACGCCCCTGCACGCGGCTCGCCGGTGTGCTAGACCACGCCTCGAACGGGTGGAGAGCCGATGACCGCGGGGGACTGGACCGGAGCCGAGCGTCCGCGCCTCACCCTCATCGGGGTGCCGACCGATGCCGGCGCGAGCCGGCGCGGCGCCTGCCTGGGCCCGGCTGCCCTTCGCATCGCCGGACTGCCCGAGCGGCTGACCGAGCTCGGCTATGCGGTCACGGATCGCGGCGACATCGACACCGGCGCGGCGATCCCCCTGGGCGCCGCGCCGCGCGGCCCGGCCGCGGCCCGGCTGAGCGGGGTCGGGGCGCTCGGGGCGGCGGTCAGCCGCGCCGCCTACGAGGTCCTGCAGAGCGGGGCGGCTCCCCTGTTCCTCGGCGGCGATCACAGCCTGTCCATGGGCTCGGTGTCCGGCGTCGCCCGCTTCTGCCGCGAGGCGGGCCGCCCGTTGTTCGTCCTGTGGATGGACGCCCATACGGACTACAACACCCCCTCGACTTCGCCCACCGGCAATCTGCACGGCATGTCGCTGGCCTTCCTGTGCGGCGAGGGCGAGCTCGAGGGTCTTGGCGACCTCGTCTGGCAGGTGCCGGTCGATCCGGCCCATGTCGCGGTCCTGGGCGCGCGGTCGATCGACGCCGAGGAGCGGCGCCTGCTGCAGCGGGCCGGCGTCAGCATCCTCGACATGCGGATCGTCGACGAGAGGGGCGTCTCGGCCCTGGTCGGGGAAATCGTCGAGCGGGTCGCGGCCGCCGGCGGGCACCTGCATGTCAGCCTCGACGTGGACGTCATGGATCCCTCGCTCGCGCCCGGCGTCGCGACCACCGTTCCCGGCGGCCTGACCTACCGGGAGGCCCATCTCGCCATGGAGATGCTGCATGATGCGGGCATCGTCGGCTCGCTCGACATCGTCGAACTCAATCCCGTGATGGATCATGCCGGCATGAGCGCGGCGCTGCTGGTCGATCTGGTCGGGAGCCTGTTCGGAC
>CAXUMV010000138.1:0-8445 GCA_964252065.1 uncultured Lichenihabitans sp. | reverse complement strand
CCTGGCTGAACGAGTTGATGCCGCCCGACAGGATGCAGATGATCGAGAACGAGATGGCGAAGTTCTGGAAGGTGCGCATGCCGCGCAGCAGCTCCTGGGCGTAGCCCATGGAATGCAGGATGCGCTTATCGTCCGCGGTGCCGCTCGTGTCGGTGGCGATGTCCGTCCTGTTGCGATGATCCACCATCGGTCCCCCTGCGCATGATTATTGCAAGAGGAAAGCAGAGTTCCACGTCGGCCGGCCTCGAGAAATGTACCTGAATGCATAGTCGGAGGGTCGATCCCAAGCTCGGCGTGCTGGCGGCCTGGAGCGCGGCGACCGCCGGCTGGCTGGCCTGCCTCGACGATCCCGACCTGCCCGAGCTCGTGGACCAGGCGCTGCAGCAGATCATCCCGTTCGACCTGTCCGTCGTCTTCGTCTATCCGGCCGGCGAGGGGCCGCGTCTGCTGTTCGACGGCCTGCGCCGCTGCGCGCCGGCGGCCCCCATGACGGCCTATCTCAACGGTAGCTACCTGTTCGACCCGTTCTACCTCGCCTGCAAGTCGAGCCCCCTCTGCGGGCTGTACCGCATGAGCGATTTCGCGCCCGATGCTTACTTCGAGAGCGAGTATTTCAACGCCTGGCAGGTGCACCCCTGCATCAGCATGGACAGCGGATCGCTGGCCGAAGAGGTCGCCTACCTGTTCCGCCTGCCCGACGGGTCCATGGCGGCCTACTCGCTGATGCGCAGCAACCGAAGCCCGACCTTCGGGGAGGACGAGATGGCCGTGCTGCGGGCTGTCGAGCCGCAGGTGCGCCAGGCGCTGCGCTATCACTGGCGGACGCAGGACCATGGCCGGCCGGGCGTCTCGCCCCCCAAACCGTTCGAGCCGTCCGCGGGCCACGTCTTGGAAGAGGCCTTTGCGAGCTTCGCCGCAAACCGGCTCACCCGGCAGCAGCAGCGGATCGTCCAGCTGATCCTGCGGGGCCACAGCAACGCCTCGATCGGGCGCAACCTGACCATCACCGAAGGGACGGTCAAGAACCACCGCCATCAGGTCTACGAGCGGCTTGGCGTGGGAACGCAGGCCGAGCTGTTCTCGCTGTTCGTCAAGCACCTGGCGATCTGACGGCCGGCCGCCGGTCCGTCATGGCCGTCGAAGGGACCTCCGCCCCTCCGTCATCGCCAGGCGCGCAGCGCCGTGGCGATCCATAGGAGGGTGCGGATGCCTAAGACATGGATTGCGTCGCTCCGCTCCCAATGACGGCATGGACGTGCGGTGTATGCCAGTGTCGGGGAGATCCTCGAAGGGCTGCCGTCCGCCCCGGGGCAGGGTCGCGCGACGTCCAGCTCGGCGGCCCGCAGCCCCCGCGGGCACGACCCGCGAGGTCTCCGGCTTGACGTCCAGCCGGTGACGTTGCGTAAGTCGGCCGGGAAGCAGTCGTGCTCCGGCGTCGCGACACACCGACCAACGGACCATTGCGGCGCGTCGGCGTCGTTCCATGCCCAGACGTCGGTATGCGCCGCGGTTCGAGGAGTGAGGGGCGATCTCCACAGCATGACCTGGACGGACCGCCGCGCCGATGACGCCTGACCCTCAGCATCCCCGTCGTGCGGCGCTGCTTCTGGCGGCGGTGGTGTTCCTGTCCAGGCTGCCATGGCTGTCATCGGGGCTGGGCGACGACCCCGATGGCTACCGCGTCAGCATCGCGGTGCGGCATCTGGCAGCCTCGGGCCAATACATCCCGTCGCGGCCGCCCGGGTATCCGCTTCCGGAGTATCTCGGAGCCTTGCTGGCCCGCGTCTTTCCGCCAGGCCCGTTGCTTCTCAACCTGCCAAGCGCCGCAGCGTCCGCGATCGCGAGCTACGTCCTGGTCCTGATGCTGGCGCGTTTCGGTCTGCGTCGCGCCGCGGTCGTTGCGGCCGCGTTCTCGTTCACGCCCGCCGTCTACAAGGCCAGCAGTCTTCCCTTGGACTACATGGTCGGCTTCATGTTCTTCGCGTTGTCGATGTATGCGGCATCGGAGAAGCGGAACCTCGGCCTTGCGGCCGTGTGCCTGGGCCTCGCGGCCGCCTGCCGCCCGACCTACGCGCTCGCCATCATCCCCGTTGCGCTCGCTTTGCGCGAGGGCCTCGGCTTCGCTCGGCCGACAACCGCGGAGGTCTGGCGTTTCCTCCGGTTATCCGTCTTGTCCGGCGTGACGGCCGTCCTGTTCTATGCACCGCTGTTCCTCAGGTCCGGCCTCGCCTGGCTCACCTTTTCGGACCATGGGATCGACATCGCTCGTCTTGTGCTGCACGGCACCGTGGATCTGTTCGGGATCGCGGGTCTCTTGAGCCTGGTTCTGGTCGGTCTTGAGATCGTCTTGCGACGATCGTTCAGGCTCGGAACGTTGCTGGATGATCGACTCGGCCTGGCGTTGCTTGCTTGTTCGCTAGTCTACCTCATCCTGTTCCTGAGGCTCCCGGATCAGCCCTACTATCTGATTCCGGCGTTGCCGGGCTTCTATCTTGCGATCGCGCGGTCGGTTCCGGGCAGAAGCACGGCCATCCTGTGTGCCGGCACGGTCCTGTCGTCGTTCCTGGGCTCGATCGAGCAGGATCCGTCAGGGGCGGTGCACCTTCGGCTTGCCGGCCCGCTGGCGAGGCGCGTGACGACCGAAGCCCGGTGGGCCTGTGTCGCGGCCAAGGTCGCCGAGCGTCTGTCCGCGGACGGCGACAGTTCCGTGGTCGCCTCCTATCTCGGACCTGTGATCCTGGCCTCCGAGCCGGCGCCGCCGGCTCGGCGCGTCGTGTATCTCGTCACCTCCGCCGACGGCGGCCTGCGCACCAACGCGGGTCTGCCCATCGCCTCGGGACCCACGTTCATCATCGACATGGCCGTGAGAGCGCAGCAACGGTTTGCGCCGGAGGCCCTGTCCCGCCTCACGGTGATCGAGACCCGATCCTGCGCCGGGGCGTCCGCCAGCGAGGCGTCCTGACCTGATCATGCGGCACCGCGCCCCCGTGCGCGGGCCGGACCCGGCGCGGGGTCTTGGCGTTGTCCCCCCATGCTCGACCGCGTCTCCACAGCCCCGACCCTGCCGCGCCCCGGACCGCTCTGGCGGCCCAAGCGCATCCTCATCACGCGCTCGGCCCGGGACTTCGCGCACGGCCGCGCCATCGCCGAGCGGGCGGCGGCGCTGGGCTCCACCGTCATCGAGCTCAAGAACGACCGGGTGGCCGTATCTCTGGCGGCCGAGACCCCGCGCGAGGAGTACCGGCAGGCCAAATCGACGCTGGCGATCGTCGTCGCCTCCGCGGCCAAGCGGCGCCTGCAGCCGATCCCGCCCTCGGCCGACTGGCGGTTCGACCTCGCCGAGGGCTGCCCGGCCCATTGCCAGTACTGCTACCTCGCCGGCTCGCTGGCCGGCCCGCCGGTGACACGCGTCTATGCCAATGTCGAGGAGATCCTCGAGGGGCTGCCGCCCGCCCTGGGCCAGGGCCGCGTGACCTCCGGCTCGGCGTCCCGCAGCCACGAGGGGACGACCTTCGAGGCCTCCTGCTACACCGATCCGCTCGGCATCGAGCACCTGACCGGCTCCCTGGCCGAGGCGGTGCGCTTCTTCGGCGCGTGGGACGCCCCCGCCCAGCTTCGCTTCACGACGAAGTTCGCCCATGTGGAGCCGCTGCTCGGGCTGCCGCACGGCGGCCGGGTGCGGGTCCGGTTCTCCGTGAACGCCGCGGCGCTGATCCGCTTCGAGGGCGGCACCAGCCCGCTCGATGCGCGCATCGCGGCGCTCGGGCGGCTCGCGCGCGACGGCTACAAGATCGGTCTGACGGTCGCCCCGATCCAGCCATTCGAGGGATGGCGCGAGGGGTTCGGCGCGCTGTTCGCGGCGGTGGCCCAGGCGCTCGAGGGCGTGGCCGGCGTGGATCTCACGGCCGAGCTCATCACCCACCGGTTCACGCCGAACTCCAAGAGCGTGCTGCAGGGCTGGTATCCCGGCTCGGACCTCGACCTTGACGAGAGCCGCCGGGTCCGCAAGCTGACCAAGTTCGGCGGCGTCAAGCACGTCTACCCCGCCCCGATCATGAAAGAGATGCGGGCCGGGCTGACGGGGCTGCTGGCCGAGCACCTGCCGCAGGCGCAGGTCCTTTACTGGACCTGAGCGCCGGGAGGGATTCGACGAACGCCGATGGCGTCTTCGCGAGCGTAGCGACACGATCCATGGACGGGCCGGATGCTCTCGGGGATGGATCGCCTCGCTTACGTGCTCTCGCGCCGGATGACCTCGAAGGGGATCACGGTCAGCTCCGCCGGGATCGCCCGGCCGTCGCGGCTCGCCGCGATGGCCCGGCGCAGCAGGTCGCCCGCCGCGCGCCCGATCTCGACGGCATCGACCGCGACCGTGGTGAGCCGCGGGAAGGCGGCGCGGGCCACCTCGAAGTCGCCGAAACCCGCGATCGCGATGCGACCCGGCACCGCCCAGCCGTGCCGGTGGCACTCCATCAGCGCCCCGAAGGCCGACAGATCCGAGACGCAGACCGCGGCATCGACGTCCGGCCACTGGCCGAGGAGGCGGACGATCGCCTCCCCGCCCTGGCCGGTCGAGATCGGCGGCTGCCCGAAGGAGATGACGCGCCCGCGCGGCAGGCCGAGCTCCTCGATCGCCTGCCCGTAGCCCCGGCGCCGGTCGGCCCCGCGCGTGTCGCGATTGCTGGTGCCGCCGATGAAGCCGATGCTCCTGTAGCCCTGCGCGTGCAGCGCATGGACGAGGGCGCGGGTCGCCTCCGCGTTGGAGAAGCCGATCACGTGTCCGACCGGCTCGGCCGGGATGTCCCAGGTCTCGATCACCGGGACCGCGGCCGCGCGGAGCAGGCGGCGCGCCCGCTCGGTATGCTGGCCGCCGGTCAGCACGATGCCCTCCGGGCGGCGCATCAGCATCGTCTCGATCAGCCGCTCCTCCTTGCCGACCGCATAGTCGGTGTAGCCGAGAAGGAGCTGCAGCCCGCCGTCCTCGATCACCTGGCTGATGCCGTGGGCCGTGTCGGCGAAGTTGGAGTTGTTGAGGGAGGGCACCAGCGCGCTGACGAAGCCCGACCGCTTGGACGACAGGGTTCCGGCGCGCCGGTCGAGCACGTAGCCGAGCTCGTCCGCCACGGCCAGGATGTCGCGGCGCGTGCCCACCGAGACGGAACCGTTCTCGCGCAGCGCGCGCGACACCGTCATGGCCGACACCCCGGCGCGCGCCGCGACGTCGGCCATGGTGGGCTGCGCCCGAGGGGCGGCGCCGGATCGGGGGGCGGCGTCGGACTTGGCTGCCATCGTCCCGGTCCGCCTCTCCCCCGTCGCCGGCCGAGGCCGGCGGACGGCGCCATTCCGCCCGGCGCCGCCCGTGGTTACTTCACGCCCCAGATGCTCCGGTACTGATCGCGGTAGCCGTTGTCGGGATCGAAGATGTTCTTCGGGCCGCCGTCATAGGCGATGTTGTCCGGCATCACGAGGTGGATGCCCGAGACGTAGCCCGACCAGGGCTGCTTGGCGAAGGCGCGGTTGAGCTCGTCGATAAGCTGCCAGCCCTGCTGCTGCAGGGGTTCGGGCACGGTCGCGATCTGGTTCTGCTTGGCGCGGATGCGCTGGAACGCCGACTCCGAGCCGTCGCCCGCCGAGATGTTGAAGGGGGCATCGGTCCCCGCCTTGCCGACCGCGCTCAGCGAGGGACCCATGAAGTCGTAGTAGAGGTCGTTGACGGCGAGCGAGTAGGTCCACTTGTCGCCGTAGCGCTGCAGCAGCGAGGTCGTGAGCTGCGGCATGCGGGTCGAGGCCTCCGTCATCGGGGAGTCCTCGAGGGTCAGCACCGTGCAGCCCGTGCACTTCTTCATGGCGGCTTCCATCATGTGCGCCTTGCCGATCGCCATCTCGTAGTTGGAGTCGCCGAAGATCACGACGCCGGCCTTGCCGCCCGAGTCCACGATGGCGAGGTCGGCCGCGGTCTGCGCCACGTCCGCGATGCGGGTGTTGACGTTGGCGAACATGCCCGTCTTGGGGTCCGGGCCGGGCTCGATGGTCGCGTGCCAGCCCACGAACGGGATGCCGGCCTCCTTGAGGCTGGCGAGCGAGGCGTTCTGCTCGAGCGCGTCGAAGCCGCCCACCACCACCCCGTCGGGCTTCAGCGCGATGGCCTGGTTGAGCGCCGCCGTGCGGCTCGAGATCTCGCCGCGGCCGTCGAGGATGCGGAGCGACCACCCCGCGGCCTTGGCGGCCTCCTCGACGCCGCGCGACACGCCCTCGGTGCCCCCGTTGCGCATGTCGCCGGCGATGTAGATGATCGTCTTGCCGGGCGCGAGCTTCGGCCCCGTGGTCGGGCCGTCCCACTTGGCGGCCTTCCCGATGGCTGTGGCGACCCGCGCCTTGGCGTCGGCCAGCTCGTCGGCCCGCGCGCCCGTCGCACCCAGCAGCGCCAGGATGGCGCCGCCGCTCAAGAGCATCCGCTTCATGGTGTGTTCCTTCCCCGTATGGCTCACGCCGCGTTGGCGTCGCGGCTCGTTGGCAGCGGCCTCGTCCGTCCGGACGTCCGCCTACGCTGGGCATAGCCCGCGATCCCGATGGCGACGAGCAGCGTCAGGCCGTTGAACAGCGGCTCGACCCAGAAGGAGCCGCCGACCTGCTGGATGCCCGAGATGCCGGTCGCCAGAATGACCACGCCGATCAGCGTGCCCCACACGTTGACCCGTCCCGGCTTGATGGTGGTCGAGCCGAGAAAGGCGCCGACCAGCGCCGGCAGCAGGAACTCGAGGCCGACGCTCGCCTGGCCGATCCTCAGCTTGGAGGCGAGCAGCACCCCGGCAACCGCCGTGAGCAGGCCCGACAGGCCGAACGCCAGCATGGTGTAGCGCTCGACCGGGATGCCGTTGAGCGCCGCCGCCTTGGGGTTGGCGCCGATCGCGTACATGTAGCGGCCGATCGGCAGGTACTCGAGCACGAACCAGAGCACCACGGCGAGCCCCAGCACATAGGCGCCCGTGACCGGCAGCCCGAGCAGGCGAGTGCCGTTGAGGCTGAGGAAGCCCTCGGGCAGCACCGCCACCACCTGCCGGCCGTTGGTGTGCCAGAGCGCCAGGGCATAGAGCACCGTGCCCGTGCCGAGCGTCGCGATGAAGCTGTCGATGCGCGCGACCTCGACCAGCAGGCCGTTGATCAGGCCGACGACGAGGCCGGCCAGCAGCACCAGCAGCACGGCCACCGGCCAGGGCAGGCCGTAGAAGGTCTGCAGCGTGATGGCGAGGATGTGCCACAGCACGATGCCGTAGCCGACCGTGAGGTCGATCTTGCCCGTGACCATGGGGATCATGGCGGCGAGCGACAGCAGCGCGATGATCGCCTTGTCGGCGATGATCGAGCGCAGGTTCAGCACGGTCGGAAAGGTCTGGGGCAGCAGCACCGAGAACAGGACGATCAGCAGCAGCGCCAGCACCGGCAGGCCGAACACCGGCAGGCGGCGGAGGAAGCGCTCGCCGGCGCTGAGCCGGACGAGCTCCGCGCGGGTCGGCTCAAGCGCGTCGGACTTGATCGAGTTCGTCGACATTCCCCGGTCCCTTCCCCGCCGCCGGCCGCTCTCAGGCGGCTTCGGAGGCCGACGCCGCCGTGATCACCGCCTCCGTGGTCAGCGCGGCGCCCTTGAGTTCCGCGATGATCCGGCCGCGGTTGAACACCAGCGCGCGGTGACAGATGTGGGCGACCTCCTCGAAGTCGGTCGAGACGACCACGACCGCGAGGCCCGCGTCGAGCGCCCGCGCGATCAGCCGATAGATCTCCGCCTTGGCGCCGACGTCAACGCCGGCCGTGGGATCCTCGGCCACGAGCAGCCGGCGGCCGGTCGCGAGCCACCGCCCGACGATCACCTTCTGCTGGTTGCCGCCCGAAAGGCCCTCGATGGCAAGGTCGGGGTCGTTGGGGCGCAGGCCCACGGAGGCGCTGAGCTCCACGGCGCGGCGTGCCTCCGCACGCGGCGACAGCACGGACAGGAGCCGCCGGCCGGCGGCGGCGGGGTTGAGGTAGGCGTTCTCGCGGATCGACAGGGCCGGGGCGACCGACTCCTCGGTCCGGTCGCGCGCCACGAGCCCGATCCCCGCGCGCAACGCCGCTCGCGGGGAGGAGAGGTCGGGCGCCCGCCCGTCCAGCAGGATGGTGCCCCGGTGCGGGACGGCGCCGAACAGGGCGCGGCCGATGTCCTCCTGCCCCGCGCCGCGCAGGCCGACCAGCCCGAGCAGCTCGCCTTCCCGGATGTCGAGGTCGATCGGGCCGGCTTGCGGCGTCGTCACGGCGCGCAGCGAGGCACGCACGCCGCCCGAATGCAGGGCCGCCTTGTTGAACAGCTCGAGCGTCGAGCGCCCGACGATCAAACTGACGAGCTCGTCTGGCGTCGTCTCCGCGACGGGCTTCTCGCCCACCTTCAGGCCGTCGCGCATCACGACCACGCGG
>CAXUMV010000137.1:7385-8492 GCA_964252065.1 uncultured Lichenihabitans sp. | reverse complement strand
ATCCGCGACGCCAAGGCGGCCGAGCAGTCGGGCCTCGCCCGCGCCCTCTTCACCATCGAGGGGGTCTCGGGCGTCTTCTTCGGCAGCGACTTCGTGACGGTCACCAAGGCCGCGGGCGAGTGGCAGCACCTCAAGCCCGCCGTCCTCGGCGCCATCATGGAGCACTTCACGGCCGGCGCCCCCCTGCTCGAGGGCAGCGCCACGGCCGGGGTGCCGAGCGAGGACGACGAGGAGTTCTTCGACGCCGACGACGAGGAGACGGTCGAGACCATCAAGGAACTCCTCGACACGCGCGTGCGCCCGGCCGTGGCGGGAGACGGCGGCGACATCACCTTCAAGGGGTTCCGCGGCGGCGTCGTCTACCTCAATATGCGCGGCTCCTGCGCGGGGTGCCCCTCCTCCACGGCCACGCTGAAGCACGGCATCGAGAACCTGCTCAAGCACTTCGTGCCGGCCGTCGCGGCGGTCGAGCAGATCTGAGGGAGCCGGGCGCGTCGATGGAGGAGGTCGGGGACCGCGCGGCACCCTTCGCCCTGCTCGCCATCGACACCTCGCTCGGGAGCGTCTCGGTCTGCCTCCTGCTCGGGGCGGCCAACGAGCCGTCCGCGGCCGAGACGGCCGCCATGGAGCGCGGCCATGCCGAGGCCCTGCTGCCCATGGTCGAGCGCCTGATCGCGACGCTCGAGGGGGGTTTTGCGGCCCTGACGCGGATCGCGGTCGCGACCGGCCCGGGATCCTTTACGGGCATCAGGGTCGGGGTCAGCGCCGCGCGCGGCTTCGGGCTCGCGTGCGGGGTGCCGGTGGTGGGCATCTCGACCCTCGCGGCGCTGGCGGCCCCGGCCATCGCGGCGGGCCTCGGCCCGACGATCGTGGCCGCCGTCGATGCCCATCACGGCAATGTCTACGTGCAGAGCTTCTCGAGCGACGGCGCGACGCTGCTGCCGCCGGCCGCCCTGCCCGCGGCCGAGGCGATCCGTGCCGTCGGCCCCGGGCCGGTGCGCCTCATCGGCTCGGGCGCCCCCATGATGGCCATCGAGGCCTGGTCGGCCGGCATCGAGGCCGACATCGACGACAAGGGCTCGACACCCGACATCGGCTACGTGGCCC
>CAXUMV010000137.1:0-7375 GCA_964252065.1 uncultured Lichenihabitans sp. | reverse complement strand
TGGCGGCGGCGCCGGCGGGCGCGATGGCCCGGGACGGGGCCGGCACGATCGCGCGGGAGGTCTCGCCCTCGGCCGGCTCGTCGATCCCGCCCGGGCGCGCCCGCAGCCCTTCTACATCAAGCCGCCCGACGCCAAGCCCCAGACAGCCGGCATCCTGGCGCGCCGGTCCTGATGGGGCTCTTCGCCCGTCCCGGCAAGGCGGCGCTGGCCCGCCTCGAGCCGGGCCATGCCCCGGCCTGCGCCGCCCTGCACGGCAGCGCCTTCGCCCATGGCTGGTCGGAGATCGAGTTCGAGCGGCTCATCGCCGCGGACACGAGCTACGCCGACGCCGCGCTCGAGGGCAGGACGCTGGCGGGGTTCATCCTGTCGCGGGTCGCGGCCGACGAGGCGGAGGTCCTGACGATTGTGGTCGGTACCCGTTGGCGCGGCCGGGGTCTCGGCCGCGCGCTCCTGGACCGCCACCTCGACCGCCTGGCTGCCACCGGCGCCCGCACGCTGTTCCTCGACGTCAACGCCGACAACGCGCCCGCCCGCGCCCTCTACGCCCGGACGGGTTTCGTGGAGGCCGGACGACGCAAGGCCTACTACGCCGCCCCACCCGGCACCCCCCGCGCCGACGCCCTCATCCTGCGCCGGTCGCTGCGATGAGCGACACCCGAATCAGCGTCACGACACCAGCCGGCGATGCCCTTCTCCCGCCCGCGGGAGAAGGTGGCCGACAGGCCGGATGAGGGGATCCACGATGCTCGAAGACCACCCATCCGCCCTGTCGGGCGCCTTCTCCCCGCAGGGCGGGGCGAAGGGCATGACCGGCATGGCCGACGGGGTGACGAGGCAGTTCTCACGCCGGGGGAAGTCGCGTATACTGCCCTCACCAACCCGTCCGGCGCGGGATGCTGCGAGCCGTGCGATGGAGAGAACGTCGTCCTGACGATCCTGTTGCGATCCCGTCCCAGCGCGCGCCGACGGCGGCCGTCTCCGACACGGCTGCGAGGCCTTCTGACCCGATGAGCGAAACGGACCGCGGAACGCGGACCACCACCGGCGACCCTCGCGGCGACGCGCCCGGGCCGGCCCGGTCCAAGGTCTTCATCAAGAGCTTCGGCTGCCAGATGAACGTCTACGATGCCGGGCGCATGGCGGATGTCCTGGCGCCGGCCGGCTACGACGAGACGGGCACCGCCGAGCAGGCGGACCTCATCATCCTCAACACCTGCCACATCCGCGAGCGGGCCTCCGAGAAGGTGTTCTCGGAACTCGGCAAGCTGCGGGTGCTGAAGGCCGAGCGGGCTGCCGCGGGACGCCCGACGCGCATCGCGGTCGCGGGCTGCGTCGCGCAGGCGGAAGGCGCGGAGATCATCCGCCGCCAGCCGGCCGTCGATCTCGTGGTCGGGCCGCAAAGCTACCACCGCCTGCCGGCGCTCCTCGCCGAGGCGAGCCGGGCCCCCGCGATCGAGACCGCCTTTCCGCTCGAGGCGAAGTTCGGCTTCCTGCCCGCGCCCCGTCCGGAGACGACGCGGGCGCGCGGCCTCTCGGCCTTCGTGACCGTGCAGGAGGGCTGCGACAAGTTCTGCACGTTCTGCGTCGTGCCCTACACGCGCGGGGCGGAGTTCTCACGCCCGCCGGACGACATCCTGGCCGAGATCCGCACCCTGGCGGAGGCGGGCGTGCGCGAGGTCAGCCTGCTCGGGCAGAACGTCAACGCCTACCACGGGCAGGACGGGGCGGGGCGGCCCTGGTCGCTGGCCCGCCTCATGGGCGCGGTCGCCGCCATCCCGGGCATCCTGCGCATCCGCTACACGACCAGCCACCCGAACGACATGGACGAGGCGCTCATCGACGCCCACCGCGACCTTCCCGCCCTGATGCCGTTCCTCCACCTGCCGGTCCAGTCCGGCTCCGACCGGCTTCTGGCGGCGATGAACCGCCGGCACACCACCGCCGCCTATCGCCGGCTGATCGACCGCGTCCGCGCCACGCGGCCCGACATCGCCCTGTCGAGCGACTTCATCGTCGGCTACCCGGGGGAGACGGAGGCCGATTTCGCGGCGACCCTGGCGCTGATCCGGGAGGTCGGCTTCGCGTCGAGCTTCTTCTTCAAGTATTCGCCCCGGGCCGGCACGCCGGCCGCCGGGGACGCGGCCCAGGTGGACGAGGACGTCAAGCGCGAGCGGCTGGCCCGCCTGCAGGCGGTGGTCGAGCCCCAGCGGCAGGCCTTCAACGCCGCCTGCGTCGGCCGGACCATCCCGGTGCTGTTCGAGAAAGCCGGCCGGCACCCCGGCCAGGCGGTCGGCAAGTCGCCCTACATGCAGCCCGTGCAGGCCGAGGCGGACGATGGCGTGATCGGCACCGTGCAGGATGTCACGATCGTGGGCCTCGGCACCAATTCGCTGCACGGCCGGCTGGCCGGCCGCGCCTTGCCTGGAGCAATCCTATGAGATCACCCGATCGGCCCGCCATGGCGGTGCGCCGGCAGAACCGGGACCTCGCCGCGCTCGCGGGCCGCGAGGCGTCCGGGGTGCCGGACCCGGCCGGCACGGAGCTCGCCCTCACCTTCGACGACAACCGCCTGACCTCCATCCTGTTCGGCCAGTACGACCAGAACATCGCCAAGCTGGAGCGGCGGCTCGGGGTCGTGACCACCGCCAACGGCAACCACGTCTCGATCAAGGGGCCGCCGGAGGCCTGCGACCATGCCCGCCGCGTGCTCGAGAGCCTCTATGCCCAGGTGCGCCAGGGCCGGCGCATCGATCTCGGCGACATCGACGGCGCCATCGAGGAGACGACCTACCAGGGCATGCTGTTCCCCAAGGAGGCCGAGCTCGGCCAGGGCAGCCCCTTCGTCGAGATCAGGACGCGCAAGCGCGGCGTCGTGCGGGCCCGCACCGCGACCCAGGACACCTATCTGCGCGCCCTGAGCGCGCACGAGCTCGTCTTCGCCGAGGGACCGGCCGGCACGGGCAAGACCTGGCTGGCGGTCGGCCACGCGATCACGCTGCTCGAGCGCGGCGCCGTCGAGCGGCTCGTCCTGTCGCGCCCCGCGGTCGAGGCGCGAGAAGATCGATCCCTATCTCCGGCCGGTCTACGACGCCCTGCACGACTTCATGGACGCCCGCATGGTGGAACGCGGGCTGCAGACCGGCATGATCGAGATCGCGCCCCTGGCCTTCATGCGCGGCCGCACCCTGACCAACGCCGTGGTGCTGCTCGACGAGGCGCAGAACACCACCAGCATGCAGATGAAGATGTTCCTGACGCGGCTCGGCGAGGGCTCGCGCATGATCGTCAACGGCGATCCCAGCCAGACCGACCTGCCGGCGGGGCAGAAGTCAGGCCTCGCCGAAGCGATCCGGCTCCTCTCCGGCGTCGAGGGGATCGCCCATGTGCGCTTCCGGGAGGCGGACGTCGTGCGCCACGACCTCGTGCGCCGCATCGTGGCGGCCTACGAGGCGGACTTCCGGCCGGCGGGCGGCGGCGACCCCGGGACCGTCCGATGAGCCTCGCCGTCGACATCGCGGTCGAGGCGGACGGCTGGGCGGCCGTGCCGGGGCTGGAGGCGTTGGTCGAGCGGACCCTCGCCGCGGCCTTCGCGGAGGCCGGCCCGGGCGGGAACGCGGAGGTCTCGCTGCTGTTCTGCGACGATGCCGCCATCCGGCGGCTGAACGCCGACTGGCGGGGCCAGGACAAGGCGACCAACGTGCTGTCCTTCCCGGCCGGCGGCGGGGCGATGCCGGGCGTGCGCCTGCTCGGCGACATGGCGGTGGCCTGGGAGACGACGCGGCGCGAAGCGCTCGCCGAGGGCAAGCCGCTGCAGGCCCACCTCGCCCATCTTCTCGTGCACGGCCTGCTGCACCTCCTCGGCCACGACCACGAGACCGACCGGGAGGCCGACGCCATGGAGCAGCTGGAGCGCCGCATCCTGGAGCGCCTCGGCATCGCGGATCCCTATGCGGGCTCCGACCCCCTCGCCCTGGCCCTGCCGTGAGCGCCAGCGACCCCGCCGACAGGCCGGACCGGCGCTCCGCGAGCGTGATCGAGCGGCTGCGCGCGCTGTTCGGCACCAGCCAGGGCTCCATCCGCGACGACATCGAGGACGCCCTCGACGAGACCGAGGAGGCCGGCACAGAGAGCGGCACCGGGGCGTTCACGCCGCAGGAACGCGCCATGCTGCGCAACGTGCTGAACCTGCACGACCTGCGCGTCGAGGACGTGATGGTGCCCCGCGCCGACGTCATCGCGGTCAGCGAGGCGCTGACGCTCGGCGAGGTGCTCAAGGTGTTCCAGACCGCCGGCCACTCCCGGCTGCCGGTGCATGGCGGCACGCTCGACGATGCGCGGGGCATGGTGCACATCCGCGACTTCGTGGCCCTGCTGGCCGCCAGCAGCCTCTCGGCCGATGGCGCCGAGGTCGCCGCGCCCGACCCCGCCGACCTCGGCAAGGCCCTGTGGAGCCAGACCCTCAAGGCGGCCGGCCTCGTGCGCACGGTGCTGTTCGTGCCGCCCTCCATGCAGGCGCTCGACCTGCTGGTGCGCATGCAGGCCTTCCGCACCCACATGGCGCTGGTGATCGACGAATACGGCGGCACCGACGGCCTCGTCTCGATCGAGGACATCGTCGAGATGATCGTCGGCGACATCGAGGACGAGCACGACGAGGGCGAGGGCGCCAAGGTCGTCCAGGCGCTCGACGGCAGCTTCATGGCCGATGGGCGGGCGAGCCTCGAGGAAGTGTCCAAGGCGATCGGCATCGACCTCGTGCCCGACGAGGAGGAAAGCGCGGTCGAGACGCTGGGCGGCCTGGTCGGCGCCCTGGCCGGCCATGTGCCGGGCCGCGGCGAGGTGGTCCGCGCCCGCGAGGACGTGACCTTCGAGGTGCTCGACGCCGACCCGCGCCGCGTCAAGCGGGTGCGGATCATCCGCACGGCGCCGAGCCCCACGGAGGGCGCCTCGTCCGAGCCGGGCGGCGAGGGAGGAGCCGTCACGGCTCCGCCCCTCGACTGAGGCACCCGCAGGCAGGACCGCCCCGCGCAAGCGCGGTCCGCTAACCGCAGGACGATGCAAAGGGGACGCCCGCACCCGATCCTGTCGCGCCTGGCCCATGCGGTCGTGCTGTCCGGCGGCTGGCGGCGCCGGCTGATCGCCTGGATCGCGGGCGCCGTGGGAGCGCTCGCGGTGGCGCCCGTCGACGCCTTCGCGGCGCTGGTCGTGCCGCTCGGTCTTGCGGTGTGGCTGATCGACGGGTGCGCCGAGGCCGAGAGCGGCGGAGCGCTGTCCGGCCGCAGCCTCGCCCGCTCGCTGCTTGCGGCAGCCGATGCCGGCTGGTGGCTCGGCTTCGGGTATTTCGTGGCGGGCCTGTGGTGGCTCGGCTCGGCGTTCCTGGCCGAAGCCGACCGCTTCGCCTGGGCCCTGCCGTTCGGCGTGCTCGGCCTGCCGGCCTACCTCGCGCTCTACACCGGGTTCGGCTTCGCCCTCGCCCGGCTCCTGTGGACCACCGGTCCGGTGCGCATCCTGGTCCTCGCCACCTGCCTCACCGGGGCCGAATGGCTGCGCGGCCTGCTGCTGACCGGTTTTCCGTGGAACGAGTTCGGCATGGCGCTCGGCGGAAACCTGGTGCTCGGGCAGGCCGCCAGCGTGGTCGGGCTGCATGGCCTGACGCTGCTCGCCGCCGCGATGGCGGCCGCGCCCGCCACCCTGGCCGACGGCGGCGGGAGGGCGGCCCGCGTCGGCCCGCCGCTCCTTGCCGCGGTGCTGCTCCTCGCCCTGGCGGGCTATGGCGGGCTGCGGCTGGCCAGGACGGCCCCGGACGACGTCGCGGGCGTGCGGCTTCGCGTGATGCAGCCGAACACCCGGATCGACAGCGACTTCACCTATGCCAGCAAGGAGCCGATCGTCCGGCACTACCTCGAGCTGTCCGACCGGGCCACCTCGCCCGACACCCCGGGACTGTCGGGGGTGACCCACCTCGTCTGGCCGGAATCCGCCTTCCCGTTCATCGTCTCGCGCGACGCCGAGGCGCTGAGCACCATCGGGGCCGCGCTGCCGCCGGGCACGATGCTGATCACCGGCGCCGCCCGCCTCGAACGCGGTCCGGACGACGCCAGCGGCCGCCCGGTGCCCCTCTACTACAACGCGATCCAGGTCCTCGCGAGCGGGGGGTCGATCGTGGGAAGCTACGACAAGGTCCACCTCGTGCCCTTCGGCGAGTTCCTGCCCCTCGAGCGGCTGCTGACGGCGCTGGGCGTGACGCGCTTCGTCGACGTCCCGGGCGGCTTCCAGGCCGGCACCAGCCGGAGGGTCCTCGCCGTGCCGGGGCTGCCGGCGGTGGCCGCCATCGTGTGCTACGAGGCGATCTTCTCGGGCGAGGTCGTGCCGCGCGAAGCAAGGGACGGGCCGGATCGGCCGGGGCTGCTGCTGAACGTGACGAACGACGCCTGGTTCGGCGCGACCCCGGGGCCGGCCCAGCACTTCGCGCAGGCGCGCCTGCGGGCCATCGAGGAGGGCCTTCCCCTGGTCCGCTCGGCCAGCACCGGCATCTCGGCCATCGTCGATCCCTATGGCCGCGTGCGCGCCGCCCTGCCGGTGGGCGCCGAAAACGTCATCGACGGCGCGCTGCCGGGCGCCCTGCCGCCGCCCCTCTTCGCGCGGTTCGGCAACAGGGTTCCGCTCGCTCTTCTGGCGATCGCGCTCCTGGGAACTCTCGTGCTGCGCGGTCTTCCTTTACGGAACGTTTCACGGTAGTTCAGTGACGGGCAGCATCGCGCCGTCGCATCGTCTGGCGTGCCGATGACGAACGGTTCCGGCCCGTCTGGGGAGGGGTCGCCGTCGACCGGACCGTGAGAGGATCTTGAAGAAGAGCCCCAACAACATCGACAAGCACGTCGGCGCGCGTCTGCGGATGCGGCGCATGCTGCTCAAGATGAGTCAGGAGAAGCTTGGCGACGCCCTCGGGCTGACGTTCCAGCAGGTCCAGAAATACGAGAAGGGCACGAACCGGATCGGCGCCAGCCGCCTGCAGCAGATCGGCCAGGTCATCGGGGTGGCGCCCTCCTACTTCTTCGAGGACATGCCCGAGGCCGAGCGCCCCGGCGTGCCGGCGGTCCCCGGCTTCGCCGAGGACAACTCCTCGAGCCTGCTGCAATTCCTGTCGAGCACCGAAGGGTTCCTGCTGACCAAGGCGTTCGTGCGCATCCGCGATCCCAAGGTGCGGCGCAAGGTCATCGACCTCGTCACCGCCTTCGCCGACACCCCGGTCGAGCGGGCGGCGCCCGAGGACGACAAGGCCAAATAGGCCCGTTCACGGCCTGCCTATCCGCGACAAGATGACAAGCGGCATGCCAGGGAAGCTCCATCCCGTGGCCCGGAGCTTGCTCGACCC
>CAXUMV010000136.1:1959-8534 GCA_964252065.1 uncultured Lichenihabitans sp. | reverse complement strand
GGAACTCGACCGACGAGCGGATGATGGTCAGCAGGTTGTTGAAGTCGTGGGCGACGCCGCCGGTGAGCTGGCCGATCGCCTCGAGCTTCTGGGACTGCCGCAGCGCTTCCTCGGCGGCCATCAGGTCGCGCGTACGCTCGGCCACCTGATGCTCCAGCGAGGCCGCGAGCGCCGCGAGTTCCTGCTCGGCCCGCCGCCGTTCCATCGCGCCGCGGATGCGATGGCCGGCCTCGGCCACGAAGGCGATCTCGTCGGCCTGCCAGGCCCGCGGGCGAGCATTGGCGACGTAGACGACGGCGACCAGCCGTCCCTCCTCGATGACCGGCTGGCTGATGAAGGCCAGGGCGTCGATGCTCCGCAGCGCCTCAAAGCTGTCAGAGGTGCGGGGGTCAGCGACGGCATCGGCCACCAGCACCGTCCGGCCGGCGGCCAGGTCCTCGATCTGGCGGCCGTAGGCGCGGAACCGCAGCACGCCCGCGATGCTGGCATAGCCGCTTGCCTGCCAGTCCCGCTCGATCGCGATCGTCTCGGCGGCGGTATCGACCGTGCCGTAGCCGGCCCGGGTGACCCCGAGGGCCTCGCCCACGATCTTGCCGGCGGCGACCGCGATGTCGGCGGCGTCGGGGACGACGCGGATGACGGCATCGAGATGACCGAGCGCCTCCTGGAACTGCTCGGCCCTCTTCTGCTCGGTGATGTCCTGGGACACGCCGCTGAGGCGCGTCACGGCCCCCTCGGCGCCATGGACCGGCCGCGCCCGGACCGCGATCCAGCGCGTCTCCCCCTGCGGATCGAGGACCCGGTACTGGATGTCGTAGTCGGTGCCGGTCGCGATGCACCGCTCGACCGCCTCCTTGACGCGGCGCCGGTCGTCGGGGTGGATCGACGCCGCGGAGCCCAAAGGCTCGCCGGGATCGCGGCCGAGGGTCTTGCCCGAGCCGGGCGAGGGCGTCATCAGCTCGTCGGGCCGCGTATCGAGGGTCCAGGCCCCGAGCCGGCCAGCATCGAGGGCAAAGCGGAGTTCGCTTTCGCGCTCCTGCTGCTCCCGCAGGCGCCCCGCCAGCTCGGCCATCAGCGCGGCATTGTGGATTTCGAGGCCCGCCATGCGCTCGCGCTCGAGCGTCACGTCGACCTGGCTCGCAAAGAAATAGGCGAGCTGGCCGTGCGCGTCGTTGACCGGCGCGAGCAGCAGCCGGTTCCAGAACGCCTCGCCGTCCTTGCGGTAGTTGCGGATGTCGACTTCGATCGAGCGGGCGGCCCGCACGGCGTCGTGCAGGCGCCGGACGACGGCCGGATCGCTGTCGGGACCCTGCAGGAAGCGGCAGTTGCGCCCGACGATCTCGTCCCGCCTGTAGCCGGTGAGACGGCAGAACGCGTCGTTGGCGAAGACGACCGGATTGTCCGGCATCCGGGGATTGGTGATGATCATCGGCATGCGGGTGGCCCGCACGGCGGCCACGAACGGATCGGTCCCGTGATCGAGCCCGACGATCGCGCTGGCGATGCGCGCACCGTCTTCCGATGGCTCCAGGCCAACCCTCAGGTCGGGGATCGTCTTATCGTCCATGCGTCTCTTGGCTGCCAGTTGATTCCGGTGGCGTTCAAGTGGAGCGGCGAGGGTCGTCCTGACAGACCGCACGACCATTTGTGTGCAAATGGGTCGCATACATCAGGACGGCTGTCACCACCGCGACCAGAAGGGCTTGGCTTTCAGGACGGCGCGCCGCGCCGCGGCCGCGGACCGAAGCAGCGCGTCGGTCCTGGCCTCCGCCTCGCCGGCCGCGACAACGGCCGGGGCGGGGCCCGGGATCCCTGCGACATCCGCGGCCAGACCATGGCCGGTCGCGATGTCGTTAAGGTCGCCGAGATCGGCCTGCAGAGCCTCCAGCGCCGTCACGAACGCCTCGTGCCGCGCCCTGTCGGCGGGCCGGCGCGCCAGCGAGGCCGTGAAATCGGTGGCATAGCGCAGCGTCTTGGCCGCGATGCGGAGCCGGTGCCTGGACGCGGGGGACAGCCGCACGAGCCCCCGGCCCTTCTTCCTCACCGTGCGGCGCCGCGCCGCCAGGAGGTCCGCCGCGAAGGCTGCGATCGGGCTCCGGCGCGCGGCCCGGCACCCCGGGTCGGCGGTGGTCAGCCAATCGCCGGCCTCGATCCAGACGAAGAGG
Organism: uncultured Lichenihabitans sp.; assembly: GCA_964252065.1. Lineage (GTDB taxonomy): Bacteria > Pseudomonadota > Alphaproteobacteria > Rhizobiales > Beijerinckiaceae > Lichenihabitans. The sequence goes on along the minus strand of CAXUMV010000136.1, from coordinate 6,369 downwards.
TCGAGCATGAGCCGCCGGAACCAGGGCGTGCCGAGCGTCTCGAGCAGCCGGTCGTAGGCGGCCTCCCGCCGCGCCCGGATGACTGCCAGGACGGGGCCGGCGCCCGGCCGCATCGCCTCGGGGGTGGCGGAGCGCTGCAGGTAGACGTCGAGGTCGCGCGCGGCGCCGAGCTGGCGCGAGACCTCGCCGAGCCGCGCGGCGATGTCGCGATAGGCGCCGTCCTGCAGCGCCGGCTTGAACAAGGTGAGCGCGGAGCGCAGGCGACGCAGGCCCACCCGCGCCTGGTGCAGCGGCTCGGGCTCGCGGCCCCCGAGCAGGGCCGCGTTGCGGCGGAACTGCCGCAGGCACCCGCGCAGGATGACCTGGACCGCGGTCCCGGTGGACATGTCGGGGGCGAGCTCCGTCGGCTCCGCCTTGGCGGCCGCGCCGGCCCTGCCCTCGAGCAACGCGAAGCCGCGCTCGGACTTCGCCTCGAGGGAGGGCTGCAGCCAGTCCTGCGCCCGCAGGCGCCGCAGCGCCTCGAACAACGCCGCCGGCGATCCCTCCTTCAGCTCGAACTCCAGTTCGCAGATGGGCTGGGCGGCGCTCGCGGTCCGCACCTCGCCGCGGTCGAGCGCGATCTCCACCACCGCGCCGTCCTGCGCCGCGCGCCAGATGGTCCGCTCGACCGCCGTCTCGAAGACGGGGGCGAGCCTGCCGCGGCGTCCCTTCAGCGCCTTGGCGAGAGGCGTCCTGCCGGCGGCGTCGAGATCGGGCTCGTGGCCCTCGATCGCCGTCTCCCATTCCTCCCGTCCGAACAGGCCGCCGGACACCGATGCACCGCGCTTGACGGTCTGGACCTGGCGGCCGCCGACGCTGCGGACCCGGAGCGTCAAGCCCTTCCTGCGCAGCGCCAGGCGGCGGGTGTCGAAGTAGACCGAGGTCATGGGCTCAGGCGGTCCCGCAGGACCGAAGACCGCGCAAAGGCGCTCGACGAGCGCCTCGACATCCCGGCCGTCCACCTCGAACTTGCATTCGATTTCCAGCGGGCCCGTCACGGCATCTCTTTTCAGGGCTACGATCTCCCGGGGACGCGACTCCGAAACTCAGAACCGCTCGATCACGCCCCGGGCCTGAAGGGCGTGGACCACCTCCTCGGCCAGGGCCTCGGGGGTGCGGTCGGCGGCCTCCAGGCGCATTTCGGGGTCTTCGGGCCGCTCATAGGGCTGGTCGATGCCGGTGAAGTTCTTGATCTCGCCCGCGAGCGCCCGCTTGTAGAGGCCCTTGGGGTCGCGGGCGATGCAGGCCTCGATCGGCGCGTCGACGAAGATCTCGATGAACTCGCCCTCGGGCACCATCTCGCGCACCAGCCGCCGCTCGGCCGCGAAAGGCGAAATGAAGGAACACAGCACCACGAGCCCGGCATCGGTCATCAGCCGGGCCACCTCGCCGACGCGGCGGATGTTCTCCACCCGGTCGGCGTCCGTGAAGCCGAGATCGCGGTTCAGCCCGTGGCGGACGTTGTCGCCGTCGAGCATCAGCGTATGGACGCCGCGCGCCAGCAGCTGGCTTTCGACGAGATTGGCGACGGTCGACTTGCCGGCGCCCGACAGGCCGGTGAACCACAGCACGGCGGGCTTCTGGTGCTTGAGCGCCGCGCGCGCCTCCCGCCCGACGCTCAGCGTCTGGCGATGGATGTTGGTCGCCCGGCGCAGCGCGAACTCGACGAGCCCCGCGCCCGCCGTGGCGTTGGTCGTGCGGTCGATCAGGATAAAGCCGCCCGTATCCTTGTTGTCGGCGTAGCCGTCGAAGGCGATCGGGGTCGAGGTCGCGATGTTGCACAGCCCGATCTCGTTGAGCTGCAGCGTCTTGGCGGCGCGCCGGTCGAGCGTGTTGACGTCGATGCGGTGCTTGAGGTCGGTGATCGTCACCGGCACGAGCCGGGTCGCGATCTTCATGAGGTAGGAGCGGCCGGGCAGCAGCGCGGTCTCGCTCATCCAGATGATGTGCGCGGCGAACTGGTCGGCGACCTGCGGCCGGTCGGCGGCCAGCGACAGGACGTCGCCGCGCGCGATGTCGACCTCGTCGGCGAGGGTGAGCGTGACGGCGTCCCCTGCCGCGGCGTCCGACCGCTCGCCGTCGGGGCCCAGGATGCGGGCGACCGTCGTCGTGCGTCCCGACCCCGCGACCGCGATCTCCGCCCCGACCGCGACGGTGCCGCTCGCCACCGTGCCGCAGAAGCCGCGGAAATCGAGGTTCGGCCGGTTGATCCACTGCACCGGCAGCCGGAACGGCTTGTCGCGCCGGTCCCGCTCCACGTCCGCCGTCTCGAGGCAGGACAGCAGCGTCTCGCCCGTCCACCAGGGCATGTGCGGGCTCGGGCTCGAGACGTTGTCGCCATGGCGGGCCGAGAGGGGAATCGCGGTCAGCGACGTGAAGCCGAGCCCCGCCGCGAAGGAGGCGAAGGCCTCCCGGATGGCGGCGAACACCGCCTCCTCGTAGCCCACGAGATCGATCTTGTTCACCGCAAGCACGACATGGCGGATGCCGAGCAGGGACACGATGTAGGCGTGGCGCCGCGTCTGGGTCAGCAGCCCCTTGCGGGCGTCGACCAGCAGGATCGCGAGGTCCGCGTTGGAGGCGCCGGTCGCCATATTGCGGGTGTACTGCTCGTGGCCGGGCGTGTCGGCGACGATGAAGCTGCGCCGCGGGGTCGCGAAATACCGGTAGGCGACGTCGATGGTGATGCCCTGCTCGCGCTCGGCCTCGAGGCCGTCGACCAGCAGCGCGAAGTCGATGTCGTCGCCGACGGTGCCGTGCTTGCGGGAGTCCTTCTCAAGCGCGGAGAGCTGGTCGTCGAAGATGGAGTTCTGCTCGTAGAGCAGCCGGCCGATGAGGGTCGACTTGCCGTCGTCCACCGAGCCGCAGGTCAGGAAGCGCAGGGTGGGCCGGGCCGCGGCGGACGCGTCGGTCGCCATCAGAAATAGCCCTCGCGCTTCTTCTTCTCCATGGAGCCCGACTCGTCGCTGTCGATCAGCCGGCCCTGGCGCTCGGAGGTGGTGGAGGCCCGCATCTCGGCGATCACCGCGTCGAGCGTGTCGGCGTCCGAGGGGATCGCCCCGGTCAGGGGATAGCAGCCGAGCGTCCGGAAGCGGACGCGCTCCATGGTGGGCCGCTCGCCGGCATCGAGCGGCAGGCGGTCGTCGTCGACCATGATGCGGGTGCCCGACCGCATGACCACGGGCCGCTCCTTGGCGAAGTAGAGCGGCACCACCGCGATCCCCTCGGCGCGGACGTAGTCCCACACGTCGAGCTCGGTCCAGTTCGACAGCGGGAACACGCGCATCGACTCGCCCGGGCGGATGCGGGTGTTGAAGAGCTGCCAGAGCTCCGGGCGCTGGTTGCGCGGGTCCCAGGCGTGGGTCGCGGACCTGTGGGAGAAGATGCGCTCCTTGGCGCGGCTCTTCTCCTCGTCGCGGCGCGCGCCCCCGAAGGCCGCATCGTAGCCGCCGGCCTCGAGCGCCTGCCGCAGCCCCTCGGTCTTCATCACCTGGGTATGGACCGAGGAACCCGACGCCACCGGCGAGATGCCGCGCCGGACGCCGTCCTGGTTGATGTGGACGATGAGCGGCATGCCGGCGCGCTTGGCCGCCTCGTCCCGGAACGCGATCATCTCGCGAAACTTCCAGGTCGTATCGACATGGAGCAGCGGGAACGGCGGCTTGGCGGGCGCAAAGGCCTTGAGGGCCACATGCAGCATCACGCTCGAGTCCTTGCCGACCGAGTAGAGCATGACGGGATTGCGGAACTCGGCCGCGACCTCCCGCATGATGTGGATGGCTTCCGCCTCGAGGCGGCGCAGGTGGACGGGCAAGGGATCGGACATCGGGCTTCTTCGCGCGGGCGCTGCGGAGGTCTTAGCCCGGTCCGGCGCGCCGGAGCAACGTCTGCGTCCCGGTCACGGTAACGGATCGTTAACGCTGCCCGCCGATCCGCCGCGCCCCCGCCGCCCTCTGCGCCGTCCGGGAACGGACTCTGCTTCGCGGCTCTCGTGCGGCGGGAGGAACCATGCGCGTGGCCCAAATCAGGACACCTCCGAAGCGGGTGCGCATCCGCTCGGCCTTTGATCCGCGCTGGACGCTGGCCTTCGTCTTCGCCCTGGTGCTGTCGCTCGCCTATTACGCGCTGCTGATCTGGGGCGGGGTCTGGCTGGTCCGGCTTCTGTTCGCGGCCCTGACGGCGCCGTGAGACGCTTCGGGCCGGCTCAGGCCGCCGTGACGGCCCGGTAGGTCCGGTAGACCGGCTCCCAGACGTGGCGGGCGATACGGGCGTCGAGCTCGTCGTCGGAGCGGGCCGGCGCGACGCCGTCAGCGACCGCCTGGCGCGATACCGCCTGGGCGATGACCCGGCTCACCGCGCGCAGATCCTCGA
>CAXUMV010000136.1:0-1949 GCA_964252065.1 uncultured Lichenihabitans sp. | reverse complement strand
TCGACCGGGGGCAGCAGCCGCCCGCCGGCTTCGCGCGTCGCGGGCGACAGCCCGGCCAGCGCCCGCGCGGCGGCCATGAACATGCGGTCGGTCACCCGGCGCGCCTCGGCGGCCAGCGCCCCGAGCCCGAGCCCGGGGAAGATGTAGGAGTTGTTGGTCTGCACGATCGGGATCAGCCGGCCGTTGCGCTCGACCGCCTTGAATGGGCTGCCCGTGCCGATGAGGGCACGCCCGTTGGTCCAGGCCATCAGCTGCTCGGGCGTCGCCTCCGAGCGCGAGGTGGGGTTCGAGAGGGGGAAGATCACCGGCCGCTCGCAGTGCGCCGCCATGCTGCGCACCAGAGGTTCGGTGAAGGCCCCGGGCTGGCCCGACACGCCGATGAGCGCGGTCGGGCGCACCTTGGCCACGACGTCGTCGAGGTCGATGCGCCCCGAGGCGCCGATCGGCCAGCCCTCGACGAGCGCGCGCGGCTGGGCGAACGGCCCCTGAGCGGGCTTCAGCTCGTTCATGCCCTGGAGCAGCAGCCCCGGCAGGTCGACCATGAAGAACCGGCGGCGCGCCGCCTCGGGGTCGAGCCCGTCCTCCACCATGGCCTCGGCGATCAGGGAGGCGATGCCGCAGCCGGCGGCGCCCGCCCCCAGCACCACGATGCGCTGCTCGGTCAGCGGCACGCCCGTGACCTTGACGGCCGCCAGCAGGGTGCCGGCCGCGACCGCCGCGGTGCCCTGGATATCGTCGTTGAAGGTGCAGAGCCGGTCCCGGTAGCGCGCGAGCAGCGCGCCGGCATTGCCGCCGGCGAAATCCTCCCACTGCAGCAGCACGTTCGGCCAGCGCTCCTCCACGGCGGACACGAAATCCTCGACGAAGGCGTCGTAGTCCGGCCCGCGCACCCGCTCGTGGCGCCAGCCGATATAGAGGGGGTCGGCGAGGCGCTCGGCGTTGTCGGTGCCGACGTCGAGCAGGATCGGCAGCGTATGCTCGGGATGGATGCCCCCGCAGCCCGTGTAGAGCGACAGCTTGCCGATCGGGATGCCCATCCCCCCGGCGCCCTGGTCGCCGAGCCCGAGGATGCGCTCGCCGTCGCTGACCACGATGACCCGAACGGCATCGAAGAGCGGGTTGGCGAGGATCTCGCGCAGCCGGCTGCGGTTGGGGTAGCTCAGGAAGATGCCGCGCGGCTTGCGCCAGATCTCGCTGAACCGCTCGCAGCCCTCGCCGACGGTGGGGGTGTAGACGAGCGGCAGCATCTCCTCGATGTTGTCGGCGAGCAGGCGGTAGAACAGCGTCTCGTTGGTGTCGAGCAGGTCGCGCAGGAAGGCGTAGCGCTCGAAATCGCTGGCGAAGGCCCGCAGCACCTTGAGGCGCCGCGCCGCCTGGCTTTCGAGCGTACCCACGTGCGGCGGCAGGATGCCGTGCAGGCGGAAGATGTGCCGCTCCTCGTCCGTGAAGGCGGTGCCCTTGTTCATGATCGGGCGGTTCATGAGGTCGTAGCCGGTCAGCGCCGTGTCGACGACGCCCGCGTGATCGGGGAGGGAGGGGTCACCCATGCTTGCATCCTCGGCGCCGGCAGGTGGTCCCTGCATAGGGCGTCGGCCTGGGGAGGGAAAGCGGCCCGCGGATCGCTCCGACGGCGTTGCCGGGGCGCGGTCGAAGCAGCTAAGCTCGGCGGTGCCGCGTGTGCCGTTTCGGGACACCCGCGCCGGGGACGAGACCAGTGGCGAGAATTCCGCGCGGCGTCGGGCCGGGCTACCCGCAGATCATCATCCTGGTGGGGGCGACGGGCGACCTGTCCCGCCGCAAGCTGCTGCCGGGCCTGTTCCATCTCTCCTCCGCCGGCTTCATCCCGGGATGCCGGGTGATCGGCGTGTCGCTGGACGACATCGACGCGGACGGCTTCCGCGCCGTCGCGCGCGCCGCGCTCGAACAGTTCTCGGCCCGAAAGGTGAGCA